>USSR01000237.1 GCA_900557355.1 uncultured Bacteroides sp. | reverse complement strand
CGTACAATATCAATACAACACCATACAAAAAAGATGGGAATGGGTGCCTCAGATCAGTATTTCTTATGAATGGTAAAAATCTTTTTTATTATTATTCAAACTACAATAAAATAAATAAAATCAAAGACTGACATTATTATTCTATAAAACTACATTTCAAGAATCAGTATATAATTGAAGTCACCTTCATGTATAAAATAATATCGAAAATAAAGCACTCTAGCCAGTTAAAGTCTTTTTCATTAGTATCAGAATAGCAATCAATCAAAAAAACGAAATCACAAGTTTTAATTCCACAAGGCCCAATTAATACACCGGTGCAGTAGCCAGATCTACGGCAGAAGCAAGTTTCAATTCCGCAAGGTCCAATTAATACATCCACTTCGGTAGTTTCAGGGTTTACTGAAGTTGTTTCAATTCCGCAAGGTCCAATTAATACCCGGATAAAAGAAGATTCTTCACCGCATTCGGACGTTTCAATTCCGCAAGGTCCAATTAATACGTGTTTTGTCTGCTTTTCTTCTGACTTCGTTACCTTGTTTCAATTCCGCAAGGTCCAATTAATACTCTGAAATGGATTCCCGGTTTTGCTATCGTATTTATGGTTTCAATTCCGCAAGGTCCAATTAATACTTATCACATACAGGTACATCCGGCATTTCGGTATGTTTCAATTCCGCAAGGTCCAATTAATACATGACTGACATCCGTCAGATCAAGACCTAACATTGTTTCAATTCCGCAAGGTCCAATTAATACAGCAATTATCATGTGAGATTGAAAGTAGTGTATTAAGTTTCAATTCCGCAAGGTCCAATTAATACCTTTAAATAGTTCTAGATTATCTTCGTCAACGCAGTTTCAATTCCGCAAGGTCCAATTAATACAAAAATCCTATCCCGGCAAAAGGTAGACTATCTTTTGTTTCAATTCCGCAAGGTCCAATTAATACATAACCGCATTGAGAGACGATACTGACGATTCACAAGTTTCAATTCCGCAAGGTCCAATTAATACTCTCTCATCAATCCAACAATCACCATTATAAATGAGTAAGTTACAATTCTAAAAAAGTTTTTTAAAAGAACAAAAGAGTGTCGATCCCTAAAAGTATAAAAAGTACTGGAGATCGACACTACACTTATATTGCTGTAAATCAACAAGTCAAAGAGCTCTTAAAAAGTATCTTCCCTGGGAAGGAAGCTAGTATTAGAATCATCGACAACTAAGTTACAGAAAATTATCTATACTACACCGTTCTTTCCCTACTATTTCTTTTTCCAAAGAGCTATGATTAGGTCCTTTGAAAACAATGATACTATCTTCAGATTCATCTATAAACTTTTTAGCTGAAGATAAGAGTTCTTTTAAGCGTACTTCAGATATTTCACCTTCAAAAACAGAATTCTGTATCCAGTTTAAATATTTACGACACAGTTTCAACATTTTAGCTACTCTTCTCTCTCCGCAATCATATACTAAAATGACATACATACTCTACCAATACATCTTAAAAGGTTTATACTCTTCAATTTCCAGTAAGTGTTTTGCCAACTTATAACACTCCAATTTTATCAAATGTCTATAACTTACATTACGATTCAAAGTCCGATGCTTTATTGTTTCTAATAATTTATCTTCTATAGCCTTCACAAATATCTTTTTCCCAGATTGATTAAGCAAGCATTTATTCAACTTTCTATCAAAATGTTTTTCCTGAATTTCTTTCTTATTCAATACTTTAAAAATAACCCTATCAATAATTACAGGTTTAAAAACCTCTGCAATATCCAATGCCAAGGAATAACGTCGCTCACCCGGAGTATGCAAAAAACTAATAGTCGGATTCAACTGAGTCTGATGAATTGCACGCAAACATAAAGTATAGCACATCATATTTCCAAAAGATATCAGTGCATTTACTTCATTCTGAGGAGGCTGTTTGGTTCGGCTACCCATTTCAAAATCATTTAATATCAAGTTAAAAGCATCATAATAGGTCTGACGAATCATGCCTTCCGTCCCCATCAGTTCTTGTACAGAAACAGTTTGAGGAAGTTTTGCTGCATATCCTTTTATTATATCAATTATATCTTCCACGTCCTTCCCCCGGCGATTATAATACTGCAGATTCTTAATCATATTATAAGCGGCAGATTCTATAAATTTCTGAGCAATCAAAAGTCGTTTTTTCTTATTCTGAAAAGCAGATGTTTGTGCTAAAAGCATTCTGCCACTCAACAAGGAATCTTTAGGCATAAAGGATCCAGTATAATTCTCATAATAATCGAAAAAATGTACAGCAATATCTTTCTGTCCTAAAAAATTAAATAGCGAACTATTAGCTCGCAAAGAACCGAAAACATAAAACTCATTAATATCCTCGACAGGTAAGTATCGCGGTGCCCCGACAGACTCTTCGCCATTACCATCTTCAACGACCGGAGTAAATTTCAGAGTATTATCTTTTCGTTCTAATTGTCCCGGATTAAATAAATAATATGTTTTCTTCATTCTTCTTCCTCTCCACTATAACAAAAATCTAAGTAACTACAATTTTTACATACCCTCTTCTTTTCCAACGATGGACAAGAATCCGATTCTATTATCTGCAAAATATCATGTTCCATTTCGCAAATCATTTCACGGTCAATATCACTAAGATATATCAGATCTTTTTTGCGTAAAACCGGATATTCTAATATTCCGGTTACTCCTTTCATTCCATTCTGCTCAAATATGTATATATAATATTTCAACTGCCATTCATGAGCCCGTTCTATCTTGTCTGACTTTTTGATCTCATGAATTATCTTATTTCCGGTATCATAATAATCAACTTTAATGCCATCTATCTCAACTTCTTCATACTTGGCCGAACGCCGTGGATATGATTCCTCATGAATCAGTTTCCCCTCATAGACTAAATCTGAAGTATGCTCCATTGTTATACCATTAGCAAACAACCAAAGTTTACGTTTACAAACTTGATAATAATTAAAATGAGTACCAGTTACTTTCATCTTCTACCTATATTTTGAAAATCAGGCAGAGTAAAATGCTCTGCCTAAAAATATAAAGAGTATTATTTCTGATTTTCGTAATCAAAAGCAGATAGTAATTCTATCAAACGTTCTTCCGCTTTCTGTAATGCATCTGCAGATTCTGTTTCAGTCACCATATATCCGGAACACGGCAGGGTTACAAACAACTCTGCTCCGGCCGTTTCATCCACCATGGGCTTAGCTTTTGTTTTTTCCGAATCATCAATTAATTTAGCACGTATAGCTCCAGCCAAAGTATTCGCATTATCACTAATTGCAATAGCTAATGTTTCCATCAGACTGAACGTCCTTGATTGATTACTGGAAATCCGCCAATTGATTAAAGCCTTTGCTATAGCTGGTATTGCTTTATCCCGACTCTCTTTAGGCATAATTAAACACTCTCCAAATATATTTCGGGAACTTATCCATCCTTTCCCTTTCAATTCTTCTATTTTCTCCTTTGTCAATTCCGGTTCCATTTGATTGACAGAAACAGCAAACAAGGTTCGTAAATCAATGGCTACGTCATAAACAAACAATCCGGTAGCTCTTGCGTTATCAGGAATCCATTTACGATATAAACTTCTATCCGTACCTGCCAATAATTCTTCAACTGCCTCTTCGGACATAGGTTTACCTGATGCGTCTCTTACAACAACCTTATGAATTTCAGGTTTGTCACTCCGATCAAAGGTTGCATTCTCTGAAAATCGTCCTCCTAACAAAGGATGAAGCAGGCGCATTGCAGAAATAGAAAATGGGCTTCTTCTTTTAAGAGTTCTCTCCTTCCCTCCCTTGGCAGCTTTCATCCAACCTCCAAGAAGTTGGTCATAGTACTGAGGATCGCAAAGCGAAAGAACTTCTCCTTCTCCTAAAGCTCCCTTATTGTTCACATCAAAAACAAAAGTTACCGAAGAAGGATCTACTTGCAATTCGCTGTTTATAGTATCTAAGATACTCCTTTTCACTTGTTGACCACTAGAAAAAGGCACCCGCACATTGAATACAGGATCCCAATATGATTTTTGACCACTCTCTACACAAAATACGGACAGGTCTACATGACGCAATCCCCTCAAATAAATGTAAGGTTTCATAGTAATAATATTTTTATTTATTCAGTAATGCATATTGAAATCTAATGAGCGTATTAAAATATGGAAAATTATCCTTTGGCATCATATTTACCATTTTGCCCATATTTTCATATCCAGTTCTTTCTTCTTCATCTTTTACAATAGGTATAAGATTCAAAAGAAACTGTTTTGTCGAAACAGATTCAAGCAGTTGATTAACATTATTTGTTCTATCCTTTCTGCCCTTTCCGGCACCTGCTTCATATTTTAAAAGCAGTTCTGCAAATTCACGGGACATATCCCATAGTTTTTCGTTGTTCAACATGGCTAATATCCAAATTAAGTAAGTATTAAACGTTATTTTTTGTTCCTCGTCACCTTTATATGAGATCTTTTTCATGCCTTTTTCTGTCGGAAAAAAAGCTCTAAGTCCTTTAGGTTCCATAGCAGGTATCCCGATACATCCGGCTTGACACGCTGCCCTAAGTCCTATGGCAGTTCCATATAATGCCTCTACCTTCTTCCGGTTTTGCATCCATACAGATTCACCAAATATCTTTGCATACAATTGACTGGGCCGTATGATATCTTGAAGTTTAAAAGGAATAAAACCAATAGTAGTATTTGTTTGTCCGATACTATACAGATATCCCACCATATTCGATGTCGGATTATTTCGGGCAATCCCCACAATTACCTCTGCCCAGGGAACCGTCTGTAAATTGAATAATCCATCGCTCATCGGCACCAAAGGATTAAAATTCATCAACGGATCATCCGAATCATATTCCCGGCCATAACGTTGTGAGATCCAGCGTCCATTCCATGTATTTATCTGGTTCCCTTTCAATAAAGGATTTTTCTCCAAATATTGTCGATAATAATGCCAACCTTCAAATATATCCAATAGGATTTGCTCATGATTAAAGAGAATGGTTAATCCACCTACAACCCCAATTCCAAGTCCGGCACCAATCCACGAAAGATAAATATCTTCTTTGTTATCAGGAAAAGCGATGCTTGAAATTTGTCCGGTAGTGGCAGCTGTAGCATCAACAACTCCATAGCCGATAGCAATACTTGCATCAGCCTTCTCTGTTTCAATCTTATGAATCATTTTATTGATTCTCTCTTGTCTACGCTCCGGAGTCTCAAAAGGCTTTTTCCCTTTAATCATATCATCCCAACTTAACTTGGGATTCTCCAGTGGAGAATTACCGGCAGTCATCATATATTTATGATGATCAAAAAATAACGGCACAAACACGTCTTCAAAAAAAGACTTTGCTGTATATTCTGTTTTAAACTTACAATTATAAGCTTTTAAAAATGTGCGTCCTATAGTTGTTGCATACATAAGCTACCATATTTGATAATTAGTATCATAATTTTCTGCTCCGGTTTTAGCTAAATCCAATCCTCTTTCCGAAGAATATGCAATATCCGGAACGACAAAAGGATGAGAGCCAACATCCAATTGTTTCAATTTTTTCCATCTCAAAGAACTATATCTGACCGGAATTTCCATTAAAATTCGCTCTTCCTTATCAGCCTCTCTATACTTACCACTCTCATCATCTTCCTGTGTAATACATACTACAGAATCGATATCAAGTTTTTCAATCAGTGCAGACTTCGAAAGATGCCAAAGCTCTTTCAACCTCCATTTCCCATCTACAAATACAGCGTCCAAGTCTATGTCAAGCTTCTCTGTTTTAGGATATACCTGATTTATTAATGACTGCAGTTCTGTTTCTCTCAAAAGCTCACCACCATCCGGCAATACCTTAAAGCTATCCCTTAATACTTCAGGATTATAAGGCAAACAGTCAGAATCTTTTTGGGGTGGTGCTATTATGTAAATCGGTTTGTACTTTCCGATGGTTTCAGCGGTGCGTTTCCTGTTTATTCTTCCAAAACGCTGAATTAATGCATCAATAGGAGCAGTTTCTGTTATCATCAAATCAAAACTTATATCCAGACTAACTTCCACGACCTGTGTAGCAACTACAATACAAGCATACGGACTCACGTTGTATTCATTCTTCAATTCTTTTTCAAGACGATTTCTATCGCCCCGTTTGAAGCGGCTATGGATCAGCATCTTTTTTGTTTTAGGATAGAGTTCTTCTATTCGTTCAAAAATGACTTGTGCATTAGCCACCCGATTACATACTATTAAAATTTTCTTCTCCTGTTCCACAGCTTGTTGAAGAACAGGAAGTAAATCAGTAAATGCTTCTGCCTTATATATTTCGTGTCGATTGAACAAAGTCAATACCTCATCTGATAATTGCACATATTGCACTTGCTCTTTTCCTAAAATCTCAAGAATTTCTTTCTCCAAAGCAGAAGGTATTGTGGCAGTTCCTACATGAATCCGGCAACCTACATGATTCAACACTTCAATCATCTTCAAAACAATAGCCTGCATTATATCCGAATAAGTATGAATCTCATCCAGTATAATATCACACCCTTGCAAATCAAATAAAACAGATTCATATCCCCTTATACCAAAAGCAATGGAAGCAAGTTGATGCGGAGTCAGCACTTTTATCGATGCACCAAATTTATCCTGTATCACTTTTTCTGTAATACGTTCCTCACCAATAAGAAGTTGTGATATAGAATGCAGTAAACGAATATCCTCCACATGATCTCCCAAATCATGCAGGATACGTTCATACATGGCATTGATAGAAGCCTGAAAAGGCAATGTATAAAAGATACGCCCCCGACAACGCTTGATAAGGAAATCTGTTTTCCCTGCCCCTGTAGGTGCTTTCACAAAAGTATGCTTTTTAGTTCTATCCGAATCAATAAGCGATAACGGATACAACTCACCCTTTCTATTATAAAAACTGATATCAGGATCGGCAAACAATGCCGGCACATTCTCTTTAAAGTCTCCGACAGCGGAAGCTATATGATCAGCCCCCATCAGCAAGCCTTTCCATTGAGACCATCCCTTTTGTCTTTTCCTGCAATGATCCAAAGCAAAATAATAAGCTTCACGTGCATCCTCTTCAGTAATCACTGTTTCATGAGTAACTCCCGGAAATTTTAATTCCGCTAGAATTCCGATAGCTTCCGAAACCCATAACGAAAAATCAGATAGATGAAACTGAAGAATATCCTCCTCATATTCATTATCCAAATCTATCATTCCCGTTCTCGAAACATCTTTGTAGATCGATTTGTGATGGGCTACGATCATATCTATCACAGAAGGTCGCAAATCAGGAGACACAAGTTTCAAAAAAAACAAGGAAGCTATTTCGTGCCGGAAAGGTAATTCTAATGGAGACGGTTTACTTCTCAATCTCTTTTGAAACACAACACTAGCTTTACCAATATCGTGCAACAATGCACCCTGAAGAGCAACCTCAGTATCCATTCCGGCATAACGGGCTGCTACAACTGCAAAATCAGCAACAGACTCCAAATGTGATCCCAAAGTAGTAGCTCCGTTTTCTACACTCTTGGCTAAAATATGATTATAATTGTTCATACCTTTCTTTTTGGACAGGATTGCCGACTATTTCAATATACCCCACCATTTCTTCATTTTCTTTGAATCGGTTATATCCGACAAGAAATGAATCTGAATTTGTCTCAAAACGAAGTTCATATCCGTCCAGCCGATCAAATTCCTCTTGAGTCATCTCCTTAATTGAAGCATCCGGTAAAAGCACATCTTCATTTCTACATAAACAAATATGTTGTAGTGCTGCTCTTTCAGCATCATCCGAGTACTCAAAAGCTAGATATAAACTAGGGTAAAGCATTACGCCACGCTTAAGAATAGAACGTTCTTTTATATATTGTTTTCCCTTTTTACTCCAAGCTTTAGCTTGAACTACTTCTTGTTGTACATCGATACCAGCATAGATTAACCTATGCCTTAATATACTTTTCACTTCAAGTTTCTGCCTGATCCCTTCTACTATGGAAGGAGTCAGAAATTGCTGAGAATAAGTTTCACCACCACTTGCATCCCTAACTGCGGTCCAAGGCTTGATAAAGCCAAAAGGACCTGTAAATTTAACTACATAGTATTTCATAACAGATAGTTTTATAACAAAGAACCGAATGAAGAACCTGTTGAATTTCCAAGACCTACTGTCCATGCAAACAGTTTACTTTGCGGACTTCCGTGAATAATAACAGGACACATACTGGCTTTACTCCTGACACCGTGTATAGTCACCATTTTTACCTGCTTTTGGGGATAGTTCAGATCAAATTCGATTTTTAATGTTTCATCCTCAGGCAGTCCTGCCTCTTCCATCTTATGTTTCAAAGTTTCCGTCATTAGCATACCACTGGCTTCATCATCATATAGGTAGAACTTATAATTCCGAGTTCCATCTTGAAGCCGTTTAATAAAAATAGGAGAAGCTAGTCTGAAATACTGTGCGTCTTCCGAAAAAATCGGTTGATTGACTATTGTAATATCCCGCACCGCAAGTCCACAAAACATTTCAGGATCAGATAAAATTGTTCTAATCAATATCTTCAGATACCCATCTTCATAAAAGCTAACAAAGAAATCTGCACCATCAGGAAAATTAAAGCCTTGATTTTTAATCATCTCCCCACCCAATAACCAAGAAAAAGAATACAAAGAAATCTTATCATGTATTTCATTATTCCCTAACCATTTATGAATTGTTCCTATTAGCTTTTGTTGATAATCAAAAGGAACTACAGAAGAATTCGAAGTTGTTTGTATGTGTATTCTCATATTCGTTTTATTTTTACGTTGCAAGTAAAAGATTTTATTTTAGAATCCAGTATATTTGTTCCTCTTTTTTTAGATATATGCTCAGAAACATAAAAGGAAAACCAATATCACAAAGTAAAAAATTACGTATGCTATTTATAAAGATAACAAAGTTTTAGAATACAGAAAAGAGCATCTTCCATTTATTCTCGTACCTTTGTAGTACGATTAAAAAAACATCCTATAATAATGAAGAACTTTATCAAGGGATTCCGGTTTACTCCCT
>USSR01000236.1 GCA_900557355.1 uncultured Bacteroides sp. | reverse complement strand
CCGAAAGGTACACGCAAGACATCGGCATACTCGTTCAATCTTATATCGCCGCGGTCGTGCTTTTCCAGTACGGTACATAATATGTCACACCGTTCCTTTTTCTCGGAAAGACCCATCGTTATGTCGTACATCACTTTTTCCAGCCCTCCGATAGCCGGATAGAACTTACCTAACTGCAAAACCTTCATGCTAATAAAATATTAAATAACTCATTCCATGATCCGGCTTTCGGACTTCCCGTCTCCTGCTTTGCAACATCCGTAAGGAAGGAGCGGTCTCCCCGAATCAGTTTTTCCATTTTTTCCGCCAGTTCTTCCGGATTCTCCGGATGGAAGAAAGATACGTCCGAACACCCTGCGGCTGTTTCATACGCATAAGGAAGGTCGGAAACCAACATCGGCTTTCGCCAGGCCGCAAACTCCGTCACGGGAAGCCCCCACGTTTCGACTTTGGAAGGAAATACCAAGCAATCACACCGCTGATAATACTCAAAAAGTTCTTCCCGCTTTAGAAACCCCACAAAGCAGAGACGGGAAGTGCGCTGCGCCCAGGATTTATAGAGCCACCGGGCATAATTATTCTCATCTCCCCGCACAGTGACATACACCTTGAAATCCAGTTCCGGTGACTTTTTCTGCAACAAGCGGGTCGCCTCACACAAGCATTCTATATTCTTATGGCTATTGGGCGCCGTAGCGTACAGAAAAGAGAACTCTTCGGATTCGGGCACAGGATGCATGTCCCGTTTTACAGGTTTGTATTCAGGCGGTGCCACTATTATTTTTTCTTCTCCCAGACCGAACAGTTTTTCAAATTCTCTCCGAATCCATTGTTGCTGCACAATCACGTATGTATTCCGATGAATATTTATCTCATAAGCATATCTTGAAAATAAAGAAAATAAGACCACTTTCGGTGAGAAAAAACATTCGCACATTTTCCAACGGTAAAAAGGAAAGGGATTATGGCAATATACCGCCCTGCGGTCGGCCACGACATTGGGAGTGGTGTCGTGCAGGGAAAGCCACAAGACAACCGGAGCCAGCCTTTTTGAAATCTTGCGCATTGTCACATATTCGCACCACAATCTCATAATCCATGCCTTTTTAGACCATTGGATTTCCACATATTCAATGTTCGGATAATACGCCAGTTCTTTCTTATATACTAAAGCCACTATCCGGCAATTCTCCTTTTCTGCCAGCCCCGAGAGATATTGCAGGCAGTCGCGCAGAATAGTAAGAGTTCCTCCGGTGTTCAAGTTAACAGCGGATACTACAATCGTTCTCATTATTTTGATGTTTTATCGTTAAGTCAGACGTGTTTTTTAGGATATATTTTTGCCGGTACTCCAACAGCTATCGAATCGGTAGGTACGTCGCAAACAACAACGGCATTAGCTCCAACAGTCACATTATCACCTATTTTCAATGCTCCCAGAACCTTGGCACCTGCTCCGAATTCTACATTATTGCCAATCACCGGACTTTTTTCTCCTATCTTTTTAACTCCGATAGTGACGCCATGCCGCATGACGCAGTTGCTTCCTATAATGACCTCCGAATTAATGAATATACAACCGTAATGGTATATCCGGAGCCCGCCGCCAATGGTTGTTTGCCAAGGGATATATATTCCGACAATCACGTTACACAAAAAGTAGAAAGGATAATGGATTAGTGTAAGAAATAAACGCAACGGTTTAAATCGTATTTGTCTTATGGCATGGCCAATCCGATAGAAAAGCACACAGAAAATAGAGGGCTCATTCCATTGAATCATTCCTCTGGCATTACGATAGGCTTTCAAATCCTGGCGAATTAATTCAAACATAACGCTACTTCTTTTTCATTATTAGCGGGGCAACCCACTTGTTATAAATATATGTAACGGGAATCATCGTGAAAAGTGTTATTACTGTTATCAATACAGCAGAAAAATAACCCTCACGCAACTCTGACGATGAAACGCTCAAAAAAATGGAAAGGATTATTATTATGCCACGATATATCTGGCCATGAAAAGCAAAAATAAACAAGCTGTTCTTTCCTATCCATTCCAAATAAAAGTTCTTCCGGATGATGAGTGATAGCATCAGATAAAAAGCAATGCCGGCAAAAGCTAGAGGAAAGAATATATAAAACTCTGATAGTTCAAATCCTGCCAGATTAAGAATGGAATAATCCAGTAAAAGATATTGGACTACCAAAGCAATGCACATTATAGCAACTTTCATTTTTAACGGACTTGCTATAATAGCATCAATTTTATCACGCAGATAATATCCTGCCGCAAATACTGGCATCACCACAAGTGCCTGCAACAAGCCTAATATCTGCGGACAGAAATGATAATGGATGCAAACTGAACCGATAATAAACACTATGACCGAATAAATGCCACCCGCATATTTATGATGCTCATCGTGCATGAAGCAATACAGCACTTCTACACAAAAGAGGCAAGGAAGAAACCACAATGTTCCGGCTGCAATACTTCCGGTACCGTGAAATATTCTATATAACTCATTCAGGAAGGTTGTGTCACCATCTCTCCCAAATATCCGATATTCTACAAAATACCAGTACAGAAGACTCACGAGATAAAAAAAGATATAAGGAATCAGCAGACTGTTCGCTTTCTTCTTTATATAACCGGACGTGGAAACATGCTTCGAAGGAACAAACAACATCCCCGATATGAAAAAAAACAGGGGCATATGGAAGCTATAGATATATCGAAATAAAAAGCTTGTATGAGTGACGTGTCCCAAAATGACATAGAAAATACCAATTCCCTTAAGTATATCTATGTATTTTTTACGTTCTTGAATTTCCATCATATTTTTCTATTTACTAGTTGGAGAAACAATCTTTCCCATTTTTCCATCACCACGGATTCAGAGAATCGACGACAATTTATTTGCGCAGCTTGTCCCATGCGTTTACGCAATACTTCGTTATCCATCAATGTCAATATCCGGTCTGCCATAGTGGCAAGTTCTCCTTCAGGTACTAAAAAGCCATCCTCGCCATCTGTGATAATATCCCTCGGCCCGCATTTGCAGGCAAAAGAGACTATCGGCAATCCAAACGACTGTGCCTCCAACAGCACCATGGGCAACCCTTCATAGCGGGAAGACATCACCAACAATGAGGCCTGCATATACTCTTCTTCGATATGATTGGCGGATGATTTAAGACATATACATCGGTTGAGCCCGAAACTCTCAATCTGCCGTTGCAGGCGGTTCGCCCATTCTCCGTTTCCAATGATATCCAACGTCCACTCCGGCCGGATACGATGTAGCATGCTCCAAACCTCAATCAATAAATCAAACCCTTTCTGATAATCATAACGACCCACTGCTATCACTTTTTTATTATGCAAAGCAGAAGGTTCTTTGGAGACCGGAAAAGTTAAAGAATTCGGTATTACCACTATACCGGAGATATCTCCCCAGTATTTTTTGTCTTCATGTGTCAGCACGACAAACTTATCATACTTTTTCACAGTCTTCAAGTCCTTCCGACTCCGGTATTGGTCTGCCAGCTTCCAAAGCCCTTTACGGGCATATTGCAGTCTTTTATAACGGCAAAAATGAATTTCAAGGACTTTCTTGCTGCCATCCTTTATTTTCCATAAAAATGAAGCATCATTGCAAAACATAGATACGACCACGTCTGCTTTTAACTCTGACAGCAAGTCGGTCAATCTCTTCTTATGCTTTCTTTGTTTGAATGGATAATGCAGCAATTTATTCAAGAAAGTTCCTCCATTATTCTCTTCATACTTCACATTCAAATCATAACAACGAATACGTTTGTCCAACTCAAAGAAAGGGGGCCTTCCGCATTGGTCGGTTGTTACAATCACAATCTCATGACCTTTACGCACCAAGTAATTGGATTTGTTGGCAAGCACACGCTCCATCCCACCGGAATTATAGGTCCCGGCTATGCAATAAACTATTTTCATTGTTTCAAGAACATTTTAAACCATGCTACAATAAATGAAGAAAAAAGAACCAAAGGGACTAGTACAAAGAAATAAAGCCCGAATTGAGCTTGAGAGTTATAAAACTCCGCTTTAAATATCGGATAATAAAACGCATCGAAGATATAGCAGCATAGATATACATCTAATGAACAAAGAGAAAGATTCACAATAAAACTCTTTAATATAGTCTTTTTTATGGTAAGTTGATAACATTGCAAAAACACTAATATCGCTATAAAAAAAGAACAGACATCTTCCGAGCCTCCACCAAACAATATAAGTGAAGGAGTAGGTAATATAAGATTCAATATCGGATTGAACAGACAAATGCCAATAATTGACACCCACGCAATATTTCTCTTTATCTTAGGCTGATATTCGTGTATATAAGCACCTGCAAAGTAGAATATCAACGGCCAACATTTCTGCCAATAACCTGGAAAAAGATGCATTTCATTTCTATTCAGCCAATGCGGAAATGTGGTTGTTACAAATAAAATAATAATTAATAACTGTTTGTTCCGTTGTCCCTCAATATTATTATAAAGTATATTCAAAAAAGGAGTTAGAAGATATAAACCAATCCACATCTCAATATACCAACCATAGGGAATCGCAGAAAAATCTAAAATTTTCAGTCCCCATTCTACCCATGACAATGTTTCGTTCAAATAATATTTTCTGAATAATATAGTTATAATGGAAAAGAGAATATACGAAAACAGAACTTTCTTGATATTCTTATAATATTTCCAGCTACATTGCTTATTGATATTCAAATATCCGGTCAAGATGACAAAGAGAGGTACTGCCGTCAGACATAAGGAGAGAACAGTGGCCTGGATAAATAAGGATATACCATGAAAAGGAACCTCTCTCAATGAAGTGTTCAATAAGAAAAAATGACAGCTTATCACAAATAAGATGGCAATACATCTAATTATGTCCAAACCTATGTTACGATTAACATCGTTTCTTTTATTATCAGTCATTATACACAAAAATTAGTTAATTATCTGGCATCATTATTTCCGGTAATAAGATAAATTTCGTCGTTCCCGCTGAATGCGCGCACAAAAAAAATAGGCAAAAACCAAAAATATATCCGTAGCCACTTTACTAAAAATAGCCAGTTGAAGAATGATTAAAAGAAAAAATAATATTCTCTCCCGATCATATTTTTTATAGCAAAGCACTGCCATATACAATAGAAATGAACAGAAAACAAGCATACCCGGTAAACCGCAATAGTAAATAAAACGGAGATAACCGATGTCTGTAGCCATATAGAATCCTAGTGTCATACGTCCTTTGTAAGTCGGGTCCAACATATCGGGATGGTTAAAATAACCATCTCCCCAAAGCCAGGTTTTGTCTGACTCCGGCCATTTCCACATTGTCTCAAGATGATCCGTCGACCTGGTCTCCCACTTTCCATGCTCTATCCAGTTGAAGAAACCTTCGAAGCCAAAACGGAGCAAATCATGAATTGTCTCATTATAATTATACAAAAAAACAATCAACGAAATCATTATCACAAAGATGCCCAACATCCATATCCACAATAGCAGATTACTTTTGGGGATATTTATCCAAGTAATGCGGGTAGCAAATACAAAGTAGACAAGAGAAACCAGCAACCCCACAGATGTTGTCCGGGCAATCATATTGCCGATAGCCGATATGATGACGAATGACACTAGGTAAACCGTCAGCCATTTCTTATTTTCCTTTACCTGCTCATCGGTACAAATCAGTACCATAAGCACTACCAATACAGCGGCAAATCGAGTACCTGCTACATCCAAAGATGCACCGATGCCATAAATACGGCCTATCTCCGTCAGAAATCCTTCATCCTGATTGATAAAGGCATCAATAAACATTTTGACCGGCATCGAAAAATCAATTAGCAAAGCTATCAGGCACTGGAACACACAGACTCCTATCAAGTAATCGGCGAGCAGACGAAAAGAAATAGTCCCATGCACGTATTGTATAAACTGACATACTGCATACGCCGCCGACAACCATACAAGCATTGAAACAATGTAAGAAGCATAGGCATAATCAGGTGTATTGTTATATGTGACAGAATGTAAACATATCAAAGAGAAAGCGGTAGCCCATATACATATCATAAGAAATTCTCTTGACACTCCCTCTGTACGATTCTTGAGCATCCGGAAACCTGCAATTGCAACTCCCACAACAGCCATCAACATTTTTGTATTCACTCCCGGCAAGAATGCAAACTGAAACGGAAAAAAGAAAAAACTTGTAGCAATGCCGGCAAATAATATGAATAGACTTTGAATCATATATTTTATTTATAAATGATAGTAGCCACTACTTTATAAACCAGGAAATAATACAAACGAATATACCAAAACTGGCGATATACCGCCATTCGCTGCAATAAACGAATTTTAAAAGAGATAACCGTGTTTCGTTTAATAAACGAATTAGCTTCGGGATACCATTCCAGCCATCGTTTATAAGAAGATTTGTCATTCGTGATAAGAAAAGGTAGCTTAACGTTCAATTTGAAATATTGCAATTCGATATCCAACATATCACCATATATGGTCTGAAGGAAATGAATTATTGCATCTGAATTATGGCGTATCTGAATGAAATATTCTTCGGAATGAGAGTTTGTCAAAGAGGAATAATTGTTACATGTATAATGATAAAGGGGAAGCGGGATATAACAGATATTATTCACATACGCATAAAGCTTAATCATTATCATATCTTCCGCCATACGGTGTCCTTCGGGAAAATAAACTTCATGTTCTATATATAGTGCCCGTCTCACTATCTTATTCCAAAGATTGAATTTTAACTTTCCCGACAATATAGACTTCAAGCAAGCAATGGGGTTCTCTTCTTCTTCTTCATGCATCCATCTTTCTTTTGAAGAAAAAGACAAGTACCAGTCAAACCAAACAAGATCCGCACCTGTCCTTTGAGCAGTTTCATGCAGTCTTTCCATTGCGTCGGGTTCCAGCCAATCGTCACTGTCACAAAAGTAAATATATTCGCCTGAAGCAATCTTCAATCCTGTATTGCGTGCGCTCCCTGGCCCTTGATTACAATTATGGGAAATGATTTTTACATTCAATTGTCTGGATTTATATTCATCCATTACCTGACGAAGCACCTCCACACTCCGGTCAGGAGTACAATCGTCTACAAATATATATTCAATATCTTTCATCGATTGCCCGAAAAGAGAACGGGCACATCGTGCTATAAAATGCTCGACATTGTATACTGGCACAATAATTGAGATAAAGGGGGACATATTCTATACTTGATTATTTTGAAAACTCCGGATTGTATCAGCCAATCCCTCTTTTGCTCTTACAGGAAACTGTTTTATTGATAAAGCCTTCTTTATTTTCATATTGCTTACTACATAATTTTCTGTCAATTTACGAAGACGTTCTGAATTGAGCGGCAGGTGCAACAGCGTACCTATCCGGGCTACACCTTCCATCAAACGGGAAGGAATATGCCAGATGCGGGCCTTACGCCCCATAGCGATGCACATGGTCTCTATCAGTTCATTGGTCGACAGTGATTCATCATCTCCTATATGATAAATTCCACCTGCCACTTCAGTGTCCATAAAACGTTCTACCGCAAAACATAGATTTGCCATCGATGTAAAGGTACGCCTGTTTTCAAATGCTCCCAACGGCCAGGGAATGCCTTTGCGGACAACCTGATAAAGCAAATTCAAATTGCCTTTATTCCCGGGTCCGTGAATCATACAGGGGCGAAGTATGTATACCGATTGCTTTTCTGCGGCAGGATGAGACAATATATAGTTTTCTGCTGCTATCTTACTCTCTCCATAAGGGCCGACCGGTTCGGGAAGAATTTCTTCAGTCAAATATTCATCAGCCACGGTATCTGCAGCCGCCTTTACCGTACTGAAAAACATGAATTTTGCAATATTCTTGCGCAAGAAATAATCGTATATCTTCTTGGTCAATTCCGTATTCACTTTAAAATACGTATCTGCTTTTGCTTTATTCTTTGTATCATGCGCCTTGCCTGCCAGATGAATGATTGCATCCACTTCCGGAAGACGATCATTGTCCATATCATCCCAAGAATAGGTCATTACTACTCCTTCTTTATCAGGAGAAATAATGTCAAGTCCATAAAGTACATGATGTTGTGACAGGATGTTCACCAAGTTGCTGCCAACAAAGCCGTGAATGCCCGTAATTAGTATATTCATAATTTCATTTCTAAATATTCTCTATGCAAATGATAATATTTTCTGATGAACAGTACATAAGCAAACACCAGAACCGCACATATTGAAAAAAAATAAATCCAGCCATTAACAGGAAAACATATCAATCCGAATGATATGGACAATTGCAATAACATATAAAGTGAAGAAACTAATACATGCGGCAGTTTCAATTCATTTGCCATCAATTGATATAAGTGCTTACGATGTGCTTCACCCAACTTTTCATGCAGTATAATCCTATGTATCATTGTGCAAGCAGTATCCACTCCATACACAGCCAACAAAAGGAGATAAGTTAGATTGTTCGTAAACAGAAGCAACTTTCCTACCAGAAACAATATGATAAAAGCTATTCCTACCGCTCCTACATCTCCGGCAAAGCATCTGGCTTTTTTACGAAAATTGAATATACAAAAGATACCTACACTCATCATCACAACTATCAGAAAATGGCTGTCTATAAATTCTATAGAATTGTTCAGATAGCACAAAGGAAACAGTATGGACAATGAATAGGCACCTGTTATTCCATTAATGCCATCCATAAAGTTAAAGGCGTTGACAACTCCTACACAAAAGATTAATGCTGGAATAAGGCTCCACCATGTTTCTGTCTTTATAAGTCCCAACTCCTGAAATATCATGAATATGGAAACAACATGTACAGACAGACGCAACCTATTGGGCACGGAGCGAATGTCATCTATAAAACTGATTCCGGAGACAAGTGTCAGCCCACAAAGAAAATATGGATAGGAAAGACCATAAAACGCAATGTACATCCATACTCCCAAAAGGAAAATAATTCCCCCACCCCGCAAAGTTACACGCGTATGCGAACTTCTCAAATTGGGCTTATCAATGATATTGAATTT
>USSR01000235.1 GCA_900557355.1 uncultured Bacteroides sp. | reverse complement strand
TTGTGCTTTTTCTATTTTCTTCTGATTGATATATTTTGAAGGAGTCACACCAGTCTCTTTTTTGAATAAACGGATAAAATGATCTTTTGACAAACATGAGTTCTCAGACAGAGTTGTCAGGTCTATAGCCTCATAGATATGTTTGCGTATATAAAGAATAGCTTTCTCTATTCGATCGTCTTTCGTCTCTACTTTAACTTGCGCACGCTTTAAGAAATGTGCCAGTAACTGATATACAATACCACGTGATTCAACCTTATCACATAACGCACGCTGCTTGTTCTTCAGAAGATTCTCCATCAACGTTGAGTTATTATCATAAGTCGAAGGGTCCGACTTAGGCAAACTCATGTGAGGGTTTATTGCACATAGACGCTGAAATAGAGCCAAATCTAACTCTCCGGCAGGTATCTCCACCGGAAATTCCCACTCATCCAATAAATTTGTATCTGATTGATGCTCTTCATAAACATGCAGGTAGTAATGGCAAAAATAGGAATTGCATATATAACTATGTATAGTAAAAGCTGGAATAAAATACAGATAGTTTGGTTTTAAAATTTGTACGCTCCCCGATAACTGTATTTGGGCAGTCCCTTCCGTTATATAATATAAGCGCGTAAACGGACTATTTACATTCTTCCAGTTCCAATCTGCATTATGCACAGCTAAACCGACATTCAACACAAGAGGGTGTAACTTATCAACCAATGAAACCATAGTATATAGTATTTAGTAACTCGATAAAGGTAGGTGAATTTCTTTATCATTCAAAACGATTATCGATATTCTCAATATAAAAATCGTTTTTATCCTATCATATCAGATATATCCTATTTATATAATCGATATTTTCCAATACAAACACTTTTTAATCCTATTATAACTATTAATTAATCCATATCTTTGCAATGTACAATAGAAACAAAATTAATACCTATGAGAACCAGAATTTTATTAGCCTCTTTAGTTCTTTCAATAGGAACCTTATCTGCCCAGAACTATCAGGTTCCGGTTTCAGAAAAGAACGAACCTATGATGAAAGGTAAATTCCAACCTACATGGGAGTCTTTGGAGAATTACCAAGTTCCCGAATGGTTTAGGAACGCAAAATTCGGAATATGGGCGCATTGGGGACCTCAGTGTGTAGAAGGCTCGGGCGACTGGATGGCACGCTCCATGTATATGGAAGGAACATCAGAATATAAGCATCATGTAGAGCACTACGGTCATCCTTCTGAAGTGGGATTCAAAGACATCATCCCTTTATTTAAAGCAGAAAAATGGAATCCGGATGAACTGGTTGCATTCTATAAGAAAATAGGAGCGCAGTATTTCTTTGCTTTAGGTAACCATCACGATAACTTTGACCTTTGGGACAGTAAATATCAACCATGGAATTCAAAGAACATGGGTCCGAAACGTGATATCTTGGCAGAATGGGAAAAAGCGGCACGCAAATACGAGCTTCCATTTGGTATCAGTTTCCATGCTGACCATGCCTGGACCTGGTATGAACCCTCCCAACGTTATGACAGACACGGACCTAAAGCCGGTGTCCCTTACGATGGCACTTTAACAAAAGCGGATGGTAAAGGCAAATGGTGGGAAGGATACGACCCTCAGGATTTATATGCACAAAATCATCCGATGAGTAAAGGTAGCTGGGCGGATGGCATGATTCATAGCCAATGGGCTTGGGGAAACGGGGCATGTTTGCCTACTCAGGAATACTGCACAAACTTCTATGACCGTACCGTAGATGCCATCAACCGCTATAATCCCGATCTGATTTATTTTGATGTGACTGTAGCTCCATTCTATCCAATCAGTGATGCCGGACTGAAGATTGCGGCTCACTTCTATAACCACAATATGGCGACCCACAAAGGCAAGTTGGAAGCCGTCATGTTGAGTAAGATATTGGATGAAAACCAACGCAAAGCCATCGTCTGGGATGTAGAACGCGGTGCACCCAATGAAATAATGGAGCGACCCTGGCAGTCCTGTTCATGCATTGGCGGATGGCATTACACTACATCTGTCTATGAGAATAACTGGTATAAATCAGCCTCGGATGTCGCTAAACTGTTGATTGACATCGTAAGTAAGAATGGTAATCTGCTTCTCAGTGTTCCATTGCGGGCCGACGGTACGTTTGATGAAAAAGAAGAAAAGATACTGAATGAATTCGGCGAATGGATGAATATTAATAAAGAAGCTATCTACAGCACCCGACCTTGGGAAGTGTTCGGCGAAGGTCCGATAGCCGAAGCCGATATTAAAATCAATGCACAAGGATTCAACGAAGGAGCGTATAGCAAAGCTACGGCACAAGAGATCCGTTTCACCCAAACCAAGAAGGATTTATATGCCACGGTTCTGGCTTGGCCGGAAAATGGAAATGTAATCATCAAATCATTAGCTGCCGACAGCAAACTATTTCCGCAAAAGATAAGGAAGGTAGAACTGCTCGGATATGGACCGGTACGATTCAACCGCACAGCAGAAGGGCTTTCCATTAATCTGCCGGAGAAAAAGCTCAACAACATAGCTCCCGTCTTTAAAATAAAGAAATAAAATCATAAGGAATAAGAGAGTATTTATCGGCTTTTTTTAAGTCGATAAGCTCTCGCTATACCTTAAAAATAACCCAATAATCAATTAAAATTATGAGAAACAGATTAACGTATGGACTTATGCAACCAATGAGATTCATAATGATCCTATTGGTTTGTCATCTTAGCAACGCTACTTGGGCACAAGTGCAAAGCAATGTGAAAGGCTTAGTTACCGATTCTTCTGGCGAACCCCTGATTGGGGTAAGCATATTGGTTAAAAGTACCAATAATGGAACTGTCAGCGATCTGGATGGTAAATTTACCGTAACAGCTAAAACCGGAGATATTCTCCATATCAGTTATGTAGGTTATATTTCTCAGGAGATAAAGGCAGAAGAGAATAAGCAGCTTCGCATCATTATGGAAGAAGATACGAAGAAGCTGGAAGAAGTTGTAATCGTAGGTTATGGTACACAAAAGAAGGTGAATCTGACAGGATCTGTATCTTCCATATCGGCCGAAGACTTAGCCAGCAAACCTGTGATGAGTACTGCACAAGCATTGGCAGGTTTAGCACCGGGACTGAGTGTTTTACAAACTTCCGGTCGTCCGGGAACAGGAGCAACGGTCAAAATACGTGGTACAGGTACCTTCTCCAATGCCGGAACAGATCCGTTAGTATTGATTGACGGTTTATCCGGGAATATAGACGATATAGACCCCAACGACATTCAGAGTATTTCTTTCCTGAAAGATGCCGCCTCAGCCTCTATTTACGGTAACCGTGCCGCTAATGGTGTCATCCTGGTTGAAACCAAAAAGGGAGTACAAGGAAAGACTACTATCACATACAGTAATTCTTTTGGTTGGCAACGTCCCACAGAGTTACCGGATTTCCTGCCATCATGGGAATATGCAGAATACTACAATATGGCTATGCGCAATATGGATAAGCAAGATGCCTACCTCCCTGAAGAGATACAGAAATTCAAAGACGGCTCAGACCCCGATAATTATCCTAATGTAAATCATCTGAAATGGCTATTGGAGTCAGGTTCCGGTTTCCAACATCAGCATAACGTCAGCATACAAGGCGGTAATGCCACAACGAACTACAACTTATCAATAGGCTACCGCAACCAGGAAGGTATGACGGCAAATACTTCTAACGAACGTATGACAGCATTATTCACTATGAAAAGTGAAATAGCTAAAGGACTTACCCTCAATCTGAATATTAACGCCTATAACAATAAATACAATGCTCCCAATGGAGAGCCTCAAAGTATTGATGGGATGATAGGATATGCCGTACGCCAGGGTCCTATCTATGCAGGCCAGAAGTCTGACGGCAGTTTTGGGTATCAGGACAATTACAGCCCGGAGGCATGGCTGGCAAGTGAATCTTTCGTGCAAAACATCAATAGAAATATCAGTGCTTCCGGTCAGTTGAAATGGGGCACTCCTGTTGAAGGACTCTCTTTCATCGGAAAAGCAGGGGTTAATTACTGGACTAAGTATGACAAAGCTTATCGTGCGGATACTTATTTTGATGAAAGTAAGACTGTGGGACCGGCTTCTTTGAACGTCTGGACAGCCAACAATACATACACTACTTTCGAAGCATTGGCTACTTATGAAAAGCGGATAAAAGATCATAGTTTTAAGTTACTGGCAGGTACATCCGTAGAACAATCAGCCAATAGAGGGTTAGAAGGTTACAGAAATACATTCCCCAATAACTATCTGTATGAATTAGGTTCAGGTGACAAAGCAACAGCTATGAATAACAGTTCATTGGAAGAATACGCATTATTATCTTTCTTCGGACGTATCAATTACTCACTGAAAGACCGTTATCTGTTGGAAGCCAATTTGCGATATGATGGTTCTTCCCGTTTTGCTGACGGACATCGTTGGGGAATCTTCCCATCTGTATCTGCCGGATGGAGAATTTCAGAAGAAGACTTCTGGAAGAACAGTTCCGTTTCTAATATATTCGATAATCTGAAGGTTCGCGCTTCCTACGGTGTATTGGGAAATCAAAACATCGGTGTCTATCCGTATCAGCAAACTTACAGCCTTGGACAAGATTATCCTTTTGGCAATCCTGCCGCCCTGCAACCCGGTGCTGCCGCAGGAACTTATAATAATCCGGAAATAACCTGGGAGAAGACAGCTATCACGGATATCGGTTTGGATTTCAGTCTGTTTAACGGACGCTTTACCGGTACTTTGGACTACTTCTATAAATATACCTCAGACATTCTGGCACCGGTAGAAGTATCCAGCATAATGGGACGCGGGGTTGGACAGTCAAACATTGGTGCTGTATCCAATAAGGGTATCGAGGTGAATCTTACTTATAACGGACAAATCGGACGTAACTTCCGCTTTAGCATCTCTCCTAACTTTACCTGGGTAAAGAATGCCGTAGAGAAACTGGCAAATGGTGCTACTGAAGAAATCAATAATAACCGTATTGTAGGACAACCTATCGGAATAATTTATGGTTACGAGACAGATGGTTTATTCGTAGACCAGGCTGAAATAGATGCAGCTCCTGAACAATTGGTTGGTAAATCAAGCCTAAAACCGGGCTATGTGAAATACAAAGACATCAGCGGTCCTGACGGAGTGCCTGATGGCAAAGTGGATGCACAATATGACCGCACCGTATTAGGAAGCACCACCCCTAAATTCTATTATGGTCTGAATCTGTCAGCATCTTACAAAGGACTCGATTTCTCCGCTTTACTGCAAGGTTTGGGAGGACACAAACGCCTCATCGGTTCTTATATGGCCTATGCATTTTACAATGGCGGACAAATCCAGAGATGGCAGGCAGATAATTGCTGGACAGAAGCAAATCCCAATAAATGGGCAGAATATCCACGTTTGGAAACTCTGAATATGAATAATACAAACCTTCAGACCTCTGATTACTGGGTACGTAATGCCAGTTTCCTGCGTGTGAAGAATGTACAAATAGGATATACCTTCCCAAAAACATGGACAAAGAAAATAGGAATGGAAAATGTACGTGTCTATGTGAGCGGGCAGAATCTGTTCTCTTTCAACAGTTTCTATAAAGGTTGGGACCCGGAAAATGAAATTGCTACAGGAGATGGTCCATCCTATTATCCTATCAATAGCATCTATTCATTTGGATTTAATATCAAGTTCTAAGTTAACGATTCAATCAAGAACAATATGAAAAATATATATCATACATTAGAAATAACAAAAGCCTGTTTAGTTACTTTGGCTTTATCATTGGTAACAGTAAGTTGTTCAGACTTATTAGATAAAGAACCTCCTTCATCTATTTCTGATGGTAGCTTTTGGACAGGTGAAGGAGATGCTATGCTGGCATTGACCGGATGTTATCGTTTCCAGACCGGCTGGTCGCATGATGATTTTGCCACCCCACAAGGATTGCTCTATCTGGACTTTGCCGGAGGAAATGGTACGGAAAAAGAAAACTTTTCCACATTGATGGCAAGTTCCAACACAGTTGCCACCAATAGTAATCTGCGCTGGTTTTGGGGAAACGCCTATACCCAGATAGCCAAATACAATGTCTTCCTGGAAAATATAACGGACTGTCCTATGGATGGGGATAAAAAAGAAATCTGGTCAGCCGAAGTGAAATGCCTGCGTGCCTATTTCTTATTCAATCTTGCATTTTATTATAAAGATGTACCGATGCCATTGAAAACATTGTCAGTAGAAGAAGCTAACACCATCTCACAAACTCCACAAGCGGACGTCTATGCCCAGGTGGAAACTGATTTGAAAGCAGCCATCAATCTATTGCCAACCAAATACTCGTCGGAAGAATATGGACGTTTCACGAAAGGAGCAGCACAAGTATTGTTAAGCCGTCTCTATCTGGCACAGGAGAAATGGTCGGAAGCCGCTGCTTACAAGGTGCGTTCACGATTCCCCGTTCGGAAGCCGCTGCTGTTTTGCGTAGCGTCATTGATTCCGGAATATATGAACTGGATCGTCGTTATGGTGAAGATAGTTATGAAAAGCTATTCCAGATAGGCGGAGAATATAGTCCTGAAACAATATTCTGCATCATGGGAGTAAAGGACTTATATACAAATTCACGTTATCAATATTTGTATCCTGAGGCTGCTTACGGTGGTTGGCACCAATTTGCCCCTTATAATGAACTGGTCAAAGAGTACTTTTGCACAGACGGTAAGGATATAAAAACATCTGAAGTATATGATGAAAATGACCCCTATGCAAATCGTGATTTACGTTTATATGCGTCCGTCTTCTTGCCGCCATTGGGAAGTTATCCCGGAAGTACATATAACGACATAACCTACGACTGTTTCAAAGGTGCCAACACTTCAGATTACTATAACAAGTTTGCCCTGTTTAATGGTTATTGCCCCAAGAAAGGATGTGATCCTTCCATAATCAACAATTTGGGAGCTACTCCCACTTATACGCCGATAATGCGTTATGCAGAAGTCTTGTTAAGCTATCTGGAAGCTTTGAACGAAGCTCAGCCAAGTGCCGTAGACCAAGACATTCTCGACCTTACAATAAACGACATTCGTGACCGTGTAAAATTAACAAAGCTTGAAAAAGCCAATATGTCTCAGGAACTAATCCGTGAAGCTGTCCGCAAAGAAAGGCGGGTTGAACTGGCTTTTGAAGGCCTGCGTTATTATGATGTATTGCGTTGGGGCATTGCCGAAAAAGAGTTGAACCATACATTCACAGGCGTTAAACTATCAGACGATCCCAAAGCCCGGAATTATCGGGGAAGCGGAACTGCAGCTTCTCCGGTTGATGAAGACATGTATTATCAGTTTGAGAAGCGCACCTGGTCACCTCATAACCGTTATTTCCCAATACCACAGAATGATCTGAATGTCAATAAGAACCTCAAACAGAATACAGGATACAATTAGTTTTTATTTAATGGACAAGTAATTAATAGGTATGGTTAAGTATCCGGAACTTTGTCTCCGGATACTTATATTATTATATAGTTTTTTAATGCAATAAGATTATGACAAATAAAGGATATCAAGTAAAGGAATACCATTGCCCGGTGAAAAGATATTGCCAGACTATGGATTTAAAAGACAATCCAAAACTAATTAAGGAATACATCAGGTGCCACAGCAAACCTGAAGCCTGGCCGGAAATAAGAGCCGGCATTCGTTCAGTAGGTATTTTAGAGATGGAAATCTATATATTAGGTTCCCGGTTATTCATGATTATAGAAACACCGCTTGACTTCGATTGGGAAACAGCTATGGACAAGCTTTCTCATTTACCCAGACAAGCAGAATGGGAAGAGTATGTATCCAAATTTCAGGAGTGTGTACCTACAAGCACCTCGGCAGAGAAATGGAAATTGATGGAGCGAATGTTTCATCTATATGAATAGTAAGAATTCTGATAGAAAAGCTTTACTTTGCTTTTTCTTAAAGTAGGTATAACCTTAAAACGATTATAATATTATGAAGAAAAGTCTTTTTACCAGTTTAATGTTAGGGATTCTGATTTCAGAGCCACTAACAGCGCAGACAGGAGCAGACAATCCTTTCGGTAACGCCTTGATACCTGATATGATTGCAGATGCAAGCATTCAGGAAATAAACGGAACGTTCTATTGTTACGCTACCACTGACGGATATGGCCGGGGATTGGAAACCTCAGGACCGCCTGTGGTATGGAAATCAAAGGACTTTGTTCATTGGAGCTTTAACGGTACTTATTTCCCTTCTGCCGCGAAAGAAAAGTACTGGGCACCCAGCAAGGCTGTCGCTGCCAATGGTAAATACTACATTTATCCGACAATAAACGGATATATGTATCCCGCAGTAGCAGATAGTCCGGATGGTCCTTTCAGGCTGGCCCGTGGAAAGGATGAGTTTCATAAACCTTTCACGACTTCCACCTTATTACAAACAGAAGATCCCGGAGGCATTGATGCCGAGGTGTTTATTGATGACGATGGTCAGGCTTATGTGTTCTGGGGACGCAGGCATGTGGCTAAACTTAATAAAGACATGATAACGGTGGATTCGGACATCCAAATGATCTCCACTCCCCGCAAAGAATATTCCGAAGGACCCATTTTCTTTAAAAAAAAAGGAATATACTATTATTTATACACCATTGGAGGAGACGAAAAGTATCAGTACGCTTATGTGATGAGCAAAGTTTCTCCAATGGGGCCGTTTGAATTTCCCAAGCAGGATATAGTTTCCACGACTGATTATAAAAAGGGAGTTTTCGGCCCGGGACATGGTTGTGTATTCAGTACGGAAGGAACGGATGATTATTATTTCGCTTATCTGGAGTTTGGACGGCGTAGTACAAACCGGCAAACTTATGTAAACCGATTGGAATTTAATGAAGACGGCACCATCCGGCCTGTCGAACTTACTCTGGAAGGAGTGGGCGCCTTGCGGAAGGTAAAGCGGGAGAAGAAAATAAAGGTAGACACCATTTATGCATCCAGTATAGCAGAGCCTTTACACATCAAACCGATGAAGGATACTTTGTGCCGCCGTACAGAATATTTTGTTCCCGCTTTTGCAGCAGACGGGGCCAATGGCTCGCGGGGGGAT
>USSR01000234.1 GCA_900557355.1 uncultured Bacteroides sp. | reverse complement strand
AGAAAACGAAAAAGCTGCACTTTGTAAAGTGCAGCTTTTTTGTTTTAATATCTGTTTATCTTTTGGCAGAGAACATCCTCCTGGCTTTTCTCATTAGTTTTACTCCTAGCATCAATCCGTCGAAAACAGCCATGCCTGTATTAAAGGCACGCATGATAGCATTACCTTTATCAGCGGCGGGTGCAAGCGGAGCAAATAATTCTCTTGCCGTATCCGTCATGATTTCTTTCTGTGCATGTAATTTCTTCCGTAATTCTTTTTTTCGTAGTGCAATACTTTCCAGAGTCATGGAAGAAGTATCAGGCATATTATTCATGATGGTATCATTTTTCATTATCATTATCAAAAAACAATCCGGCAATAAAATTCACCATCGGGTTGACGATGAGTTTTTTGCGGAAAGTAATTACTAATAGAACCAGCAGAAGGTGGAAACAGGCGATAATGCTGAAGCTTACCATGAGTCCGCCTACGAGTGGATCTAAAATATAAGCCAGCGCAAACGACAAATAAAACAGTGCCACCATGCCTAAAATAATAACCACTGATAATAATATCAGGGCAGAAAGCAGGATTGAGAGTTTCTCAGTTATTTCCAGTTTAGTATATTCTTTTTGTAGGTTCAGATATTTCTTGAACTCAATGAATAGCTGCTGGAGGTTGTCAATACTTCTATCGTCTGCAAACATCATAGTGGCTCTGTTTTTTTGTAGATTTTGTTTTATTCGGCTGCTTCGCCTTTAATTTCTGCTGCAATCTCGTCTACCAGATTTTCCATTTCGCTACGGTTCAGGCGAATTCCCTTTTTACGGAGGATTTCTGCAATTTTGTGACGAGTGTCTTCTCCTTTTTCGGGAGCAAATAAAATACCGACGGCTGCACCTACTGCTGCACCGCCCAGAAAAGCTACAAGTACATTTAATCCTTTCATAATGTTCTCCTTTCTATTTTAAAGAGGTTAATACTACAAAACTAACACTTTTCTTTGAATAGTTGTTCACGTAACTTCTTTTTTTTCACCAATCATAAAAAAAACTCCGTCAATTCATATTGGTAGAGCTTTCATTTATTTTATTCCTCATTCTTTTTCCATTCACCCGATAATTCCGGGGTATATAGTTGACGCGAAAGCGGAAAGCGGATTGAAAATCCTGCTACTCGGGAGACGGCGGATGACACATCCGCGTTCGGTATTAAAGTTGAAGAAGGACGATGCGGATTAAACGGCAACCGCGTACTTTCTTGCAAACTTGCAAACTTGCAGGGGGCTCTCACACCCACACACACGTATATGCGTACTTATATAAATACGCGCGATTTTATTGTACGTGCGTACGTGTGTGTGGGTGTGAGAGCCCCTGCAAGTTTTGCAAGTTTTGAGAGCCCCTGCAAGTTTTGCAAGTTTTGAGAGCCCCTGTTTTTTTTCCCTATTGGGAAAAAATATTTTTCCAATAGGGAAGTTATTTTCTGTCTTCTGACGAGCGTTACCAGCGTTTAATCTAATTTAACTATAAGAGTAATGTTCGGATTGATTGTTCCGCGTACATTTGTCCTGTTATTCGGAATATTGGCTACATGAAGATACGGAAAAGAAAGATGTTTCTGGCTGTCGGGCTGGTGATGCTTGTACTGGCAGCTTGCAGTAACGTTGACGGTGATTTGGATGCTAAGTGGCAACTTAGGCAATATCAATATGCCGATGGTTCCATGAAACGGCAGGATAGCATTTTCTATAATTTTCAGAAAGGCAGCTTTTCTGCCATCTGTTTGTTGAAAAATGGTAGCTATCAAACGTTTTTTGGGAATTATTCTTTGAAAGGAGATAAAATTTCTATTATTTTGCTGCCTGAAAGTATGGATGACGAAAATTATGCGTTCTATATGGGGTGGGAAAATGGAGAACGGACGTTTACAATGGAAGAACTGACTTCTTCATCTCTGTGCTTGGAATGTGGGAGCACTCGTTATTTATTCCGTAAATATTGAATATAATTTAAGATATTGAGATGGAAATTATTAATAAAAACAATATGATTATGAAAAAATTAGCAATTTTAGGAATGGGATTGTGTATTGCATTGGCATTCTCTTCTTGTAAATCGAGTGAAAGCGCTTATAAAAAAGCATATGAAAAGGCAAAACAACAGGAACTGGCAGAAACCCAGACTACTGAACCTGTGGAAGTCGCTCCGACAGTTACTGCTCCGGTAGAAGCAAGAGTAGTGGAAAGTACTCCGGTTGCAACTGCAGGTGTACGTCAGGAAAAAGTAGAAGTAATATCCGGTGTAGGTGGTTTGAAAGATTACAGTGTGGTTTGTGGTAGTTTTGGTGTGAAAGCTAATGCTGAAAACCTGAAAAACTTCCTGGATAATGAAGGTTACAATGCTGTTGTTGCCTTTAATCCTGATGCAGCTATGTATCGTGTAATTGTCAGTACTTTTAATGACAGAGCTTCTGCTGCCGATGCACGTGATGCTTTCAAGGCTAAATACTCAAACCGTAAGGATTTCCAAAGTTCCTGGTTGTTGTATCGCCTTAAATAATTTGAATTCTTTTTGGTAATTAATAGAAAGGGAAACTCCTCTTTCGAAAACGGGGCAGCAACTGTGAAGTTACTGCCCCTGTTTATTCGTGTTGATTGTGAAAAGTGCTTATAAATATATCATGTAGTTTAAAAGAAGTTATAAAACAGTTAATGGAAACTTTTTAAGATGGAAAAGTTTTTAATTTTGCATCTTACATCTAAGTATAGATACCATATATGGAACAACGATATATTTTAAGTGCGATAGATGCAGCTTTGCAGGCCGGGGCGGACATACTTTCCATCTATAACGATCCGGCATCTGACTTTAAAATAGAGAGAAAAGCGGATAACTCTCCTTTAACAATAGCCGACCGTAAGGCGCATGAGACCATTATCGGTTTTCTATGTCATACTCCTTTTCCTGTTCTGAGTGAAGAAGGCAAACATTTGCCTTATGCGGAACGTTCCGCATGGGATGCTTTGTGGATTGTAGACCCGCTGGACGGTACTAAGGAGTTTATCAAGCGGAACGGGGAGTTTACTGTGAATATAGCATGGGTTCATCATTCTGTACCTGTAGCGGGGGTTATCTATCTCCCGGTGAAACAGGAACTTTATTTTGCGGAAGAACGGCTCGGTGCATATAAGTTGTCCGGTATAACTTCACGTGAAGGCGCTCCGTTGGATGAATTGATGTCAGCTGCCACCCGTCTGCCGGTGATGTCTGAAAGAGACCGGTTTGTGATGGTTGCTTCATGTTCTCATCTGACACCGGAAACAGAAGCTTACATTGAAGAAATGAAACGCTTGCATTCGGATGTGGAGCTCGTGTCCAGTGGCAGTTCCATCAAAATCTGCCTTGTTGCCGAGGGGAAAGCTGATGTGTATCCCCGGTTTGCGCCTACAATGGAATGGGATACGGCAGCAGGACATGCCATTGCACGTGCCGCCGGAATGGAAATTTATCAGGCAGGAAAAGAAGAACCGCTGCGTTACAATAAAGAAGATTTATTGAATCCTTGGTTTGTGGTTGAACCCGGACGAATGAAAATTTAATAAGATACAGTATAATATATGACATTTGAGATAATATTCGTACTTTTAGGACTTTTGGGTATGGTTGTTGCATTAGTTTTGGACAAAATGCGTCCAGGAATGGTGTTGTTTTCCGTTGTAGTCTTGTTCTTGTGTGCAGGTATTCTGAGCCCTAAAGAAATGCTGGAGGGGTTTAGTAATAAAGGAATGATTACCGTAGCCATGTTGTTTTTGGTTAGCGAAGGTATTCGTCAGTCCGGAGCATTGGGACAAGTAATCAAAAAGCTACTTCCTGTGGGGAAAACAACTGTGTTTAAGGCCCAGTTGCGCATGCTTCCCACTATCTCTTTTATATCTGCTTTTCTTAATAATACTCCTGTTGTTGTAATCTTTGCCCCGATTATCAAACGTTGGGCAGAATCGGTAAAACTACCTGCTACCAAGTTTTTGATCCCTCTTTCGTATGTAACTATTTTGGGCGGTATCTGTACCCTAATAGGAACTTCTACTAATCTGGTAGTACATGGTATGATATTAGAGGCTGGTTATGAAGGCTTCACCATGTTTGAGTTGGGCAAAGTCGGTATCTTCATAGCTATTGCAGGTATTATTTATTTGTTTCTGTTCTCTTCCAAACTTTTGCCTGATGTTCGTACGGATGCGGTAAAATTGGATGACGACCAGGAGGAGGATAGTAGTTTGCATCGGGTTGAAGCAGTGCTTGGCCCCCGTTTTCCGGGTATCAACAAAAAATTGGGTGAATTTAATTTTAAACGTCACTATGGTGCTGCTGTTAAGGAAATCAAGCGAAGCGGGCAGAGCATTACGGAGAATCTGGATAATGAAGTCCTGCGCGATGGCGATACGCTGGTGGTGATGGCAGATGATTCTTTCGTTCAGACTTGGGGAGAATCCTCAGTGTTCGTTCTGTTGGCTAATGGTAAAGACAACGAGCCGGTTCCCGGAAAAGGGAAACGTTGGTTTGCTCTTATTTTGCTGATATTAATGATTGCCGGAGCTACAGTAGGAGAGTTGCCGGTTGTGAAAGAAGCATTCCCGGATATTAAGCTGGATATGTTCTTCTTTGTTTCTGTGACTACTATTATTATGGCATGGACAAAAATCTTCCCGGCGCGTAAATATACCAAATACATTTCTTGGGATATTCTGATAACCATTGCCTGTGCTTTTGCCATTAGTAAAGCGATGGTGAATTCCGGTGTGGCAGATGTGGTGGCAAGTTATATCATCGGCCTGACTGAACATTACGGACCGCAGGTGTTATTAGCTGCCGTGTTTATTATCACGAACTTATTTACTGAGTTAATCACAAATAATGCAGCAGCAGCATTGGCTTTCCCGTTGGCACTTTCCATTTCTTCGCAGATGGGCGTTAGCCCTATGCCTTTCTTTGTGGTAATTTGTATGGCTGCATCTGCCAGTTTCTCCACGCCGATCGGATACCAGACAAACCTGATCGTGCAAGGTATAGGAAACTATAAGTTTACCGATTTCGTTCGCATTGGTTTGCCGTTGAATATTATAGCATTCTTGATATCCATATTCCTGATACCATTAATTTGGCCCTTTTAATTTAGATTATGACAGATAATAATATATATCCGATTTTTGATCGGATGTTGTCGAGACAAGATAAAGAAGAGCTCCTTGGACAACATAGTATGATGATATGGTTTACCGGATTGAGTGGTTCCGGTAAGAGTACAATAGCTATTGCTTTGGAACGTGAATTGCACAAACGCGGATTGCTGTGCCGTATTCTGGACGGGGACAATATCCGTAGCGGCATTAATAATAATTTGGGCTTTACCGAAGCCGACCGTGTAGAGAATATCCGTCGTATAGCGGAAGTCTCTAAACTTTTTATTGATACAGGCATTATTACTATTGCTGCGTTTATAAGTCCTAACAATGATATTCGCGAAATGGCTGCCAATATCATTGGTCAGGAAAATTTTCTTGAAGTCTATGTTAGTACTCCTCTGGCCGAGTGTGAGCGCAGGGACGTGAAAGGCTTGTATGCCAAGGCACGCCGGGGAGAGATTCAAAATTTTACAGGTATTTCTGCTCCGTTTGAGGCTCCTGCCCATCCGGCTTTGACTTTAGACACTTCAGTGCTCAGCCTGGAAGAGTCAGTCAACAAGTTGCTTGACCTTGTTTTATCGAAGATACAGATTAAAAAGTGATTATATAAAATGGAAGAATATAAATTAAGCCATCTGAAAGAGCTCGAAGCAGAGTCTATTCATATTATCCGTGAAGTGGCTGCGGAATTTGAAAACCCAGTGATGCTTTATAGTATCGGAAAAGACTCTTCGGTGATGGTTCGCCTTGCTGAAAAGGCTTTTTATCCTGGCAAAGTCCCTTTCCCGTTGATGCATATCGATTCAAAATGGAAATTTAAAGAGATGATTCAATTCCGTGACGAATATGCAAAGAAGTATGGGTGGAATTTGATTGTAGAGAGTAATATGGAAGCTTTCCATGCAGGAGTGGGACCATTTACGCATGGCAGTAAGGTGCATACGGACCTGATGAAGACAAAAGCTCTGCTGAGTGCTTTGGATAAGTATAAGTTTGATGCAGCTTTTGGCGGTGCACGCCGTGATGAAGAGAAGTCACGTGCAAAGGAACGTATCTTCTCTTTCCGTGATAAGTTCCACCAGTGGGACCCAAAAAATCAACGTCCTGAATTGTGGGATATTTATAACGCCCGGGTACATAAGGGAGAAAGTATTCGTGTGTTCCCTTTGAGCAATTGGACTGAGCTGGACATCTGGCAATATATCCGTTTGGAAAATATTCCTATTGTTCCGTTGTATTATGCGAAGGAACGTCCTTGTGTTACGATTGATGGTAATCTGATTATGGCGGATGATGATCGTTTGCCTGAAAAGTATCGGGATCAGATAGAAATGAAAATGGTCCGTTTCCGTACGTTAGGTTGCTGGCCGCTGACAGGTGCAGTGGAAAGCAATGCCGATACAATTGAAACGATTGTAGAAGAGATGATGACCACTACCAAGAGCGAGCGTACTACCCGTGTAATCGACTTCGATCAGGAGGCCAGCATGGAGCAGAAAAAACGCGAGGGATACTTTTAGGAATTAAAAATTAAGAATTAAAAATTAAAACCTGAGGATTGGAATCTTAAACCTGGCCTTTAGAACTTTAATGCTTAGGTTTACGAAGATAAAGGTGATAATTAAAAAATAGAAGTGATGGAGAATAACTCTAAACTAAATATCAAGGAGTTTCTGGATAAAGATGAACAGAAAGACTTGCTCCGTTTTCTGACTGCCGGTTCGGTAGATGATGGAAAATCAACGCTGATCGGACGTTTGTTGTTTGATAGTAAGAAATTGTACGAGGACCAGTTGGATGCATTGGAACGCGATAGCAAACGAATGGGAAATGCCGGCGATCATATTGACTATGCGCTGTTGTTGGATGGCCTGAAAGCAGAACGCGAACAGGGTATTACGATTGATGTGGCTTATCGTTATTTCTCTACCAACAACCGTAAATTTATCATTGCCGATACTCCGGGACATGAACAATATACACGTAATATGATTACGGGCGGTTCCACGGCTAATCTGGCTATTATTTTGGTAGATGCCCGTACAGGGGTGATTACACAAACACGTCGTCACTCTTTCCTGGTTTCTTTGTTAGGTATCAAGCATGTGGTGCTTGCTGTCAACAAGATGGACCTGGTAGATTTTTCAGAGGACCGCTTCAATGAAATAGTTAAGGAATATAAGGAATTTATTGCTCCGTTGAACATTCCGGATGTAACTTGTATTCCGCTATCAGCCTTGGATGGTGATAATGTAGTCGTTAAGTCTGAGCGTACTCCGTGGTATGCCGGTATATCCTTGCTCGATTTTCTTGAAACAGTCCATATTGATAATGATCATAATCTGGCAGACTTCCGCTTCCCGGTACAATATGTGTTGCGGCCTAACCTCGATTTTCGTGGCTTCTGTGGTAAAGTAGCTTCAGGAATTGTGCGTAAAGGTGATGAAGTAGTTGCATTGCCTTCCGGTAAGAAATCACGTATTAAGAGCATTGTTACTTATGATGGTGAACTGGATTATGCTTTTCCGCCTCAGTCTGTGACTTTAACGCTGGAAGATGAGATAGACGTATCAAGAGGAGAAATGCTGGTACATCCTGATAACTTGCCGGTTGTCGATCGTAATTTCGAGGCTATGTTGGTATGGATGGATGAAGAACCGATGGATCTTAATAAATCATTTTTTATTAAGCAAACCACTAATCTGAGCCGTTCACGTATCAGTAATATCAAGTATAAGGTAGATGTCAATACGATGGAACAACTGTCGGTCGAGAATGGACAATTAACTACTGATAGCTTGCCCATGCAGTTGAATCAGATAGCGCGTGTTGTGCTGACTACGGCAAAAGAATTATTCTTTGACCCTTATCAAAAGAATAAAGCAACAGGAGCCTTCATTCTGATTGATCCGATAACTAACAATACCAGTGCTGTCGGTATGATTATCGATAGGGTAGAGGATAAAGACATGCATATTTCGGAAGATCTTCCTGTCTTGAATTTACCGAAGCTTGGCATTGCCCCCGAACACTATGAAATCATAGAGAAAGTAGTGAAAGACTTGGAGCGTCAGGGTATTGAAGTGAAAATCATTAAATAATTTACCATTTGTATCGTAAATTGTAAAATTGTAAATGATATGGGTTTACTCGAATTTAATAAACTTCCTATAAATACATTGGTTGGAGCCGATTGGAAGACATTTAATGCTATTACGAAAGGACGTGAGATAGATGCAGCATACAAAGGCAAGTACCGCTTGACTAAAGCCGTATGCCGCTTGCTTTCTACTCTGGCTCCTTTACAGAATGGACGTTATGAGAAGCGACTGGCATCTCAACCTTTGGAACATGATCCGGTATTCATCCTTGGCCATTGGCGTAGTGGAACAACCTTTGTGCATAATGTCTTTTCATGTGATAAACATTTTGGTTATAATACTACTTATCAGACCGTATTTCCGCATTTGATGATGTGGGGGCAGCCTTTCTTTAAGAAGAATATGAGTTGGTTGATGCCCGATAAGCGTCCTACGGATAATATGGAACTTGCTGTAGACCTGCCGCAGGAGGAAGAGTTTGCACTGGCAAATATGATGCCTTATACTTATTATAATTTCTGGTTCCTTCCTAAATATCAGCAGGAATATGCAGATAAATATCTGTTGTTTAATGATATCACGGAGAAAGAACTGAAAGTGTTTGAAGAGGTATTTGTCAAGTTGATTAAGATATCATTGTGGAATACACATGGAACGCAGTTCTTGAGTAAGAACCCGCCGCATACGGGGCGTGTGAAGGAACTTGTTAAGATGTTCCCCAATGCGAAGTTTGTTTATCTGATGCGTAATCCTTATACGGTATTTGAGAGTACCCGTAGTTTCTTCACGAATACGATTCAGCCGTTAAAGTTGCAAGACATCAGTAACGAGGAACTGGAAAATAATATCCTTTCTATTTATGCTAAGTTATACCATAAATACGAGGCGGATAAATCGTGCATCCCTGCCGGGAATCTGATTGAAGTTATC
>USSR01000233.1 GCA_900557355.1 uncultured Bacteroides sp. | reverse complement strand
TGATGGTACGACCTGTTATCACCATATCTTTGCTTCCTTGATAAACTACACGCGTACAAGCTTTTAGACGTTCTTGAGATATTACTGAGAATATAATCACAAGTACTGTGATTAGAAATACATTTGTCTTACACATAATTATCCGATATTAAGTTGTTAGTAAGTATAAATACTAACAAAAGCACAGACTACAAAGTTCTGAAAAGAGTCGGGAGATTGTCTTCCGGAAATAAATAAATATTAAAAATAAAAACAAAGTACAAGAAATGCTGTTGGAAGGAGAAACTTAAAAACGATAATAGTTATGAATTACGGTATTAGTATCCTTTTCAGGGCTATCCCACTGCTGATGGCTCTCTTCTGTTTTGGCTACGGAGCCTTTGTGCTCGACATGGGGACGGACGTAAACCGATTTGTTGCCGGGCCCGTAGTATTTTCATTAGGAATGATATGTATTGCATTGTTTGCTACTGCAGCTACCATCATTCGGCAACTCATCCACACATACAGCACTGCGGCAAAATACGTATTGCCTATCCTAGGCTATCTGGCTGCAATCGTATGTTTCATTGGCGGAATGACTTATATAAATGACGGTATTACTGCCGCCCATTTCGTAGCAGGGCACGTCATCTGTGGAGTAGCATTTATCACAGCCTGCGTAGCTACCACTGCCACTGCATCCACCCGTTTCACTCTAATCCCGCAAAACTCAAAACGAACGGATCATACCGTACCGGCAAAAGCTTTCTCATCTGCACAGGGAGATGCACTGATTATTCTTGCAGTCATCTTTGCTGTAATTACATGGGTATGGACTTTCTGGCTATTAGGACAAAGCAGCACTCATATTGCTTATTTCGTAGCCGGACATGTTATGGCAGGATTAGCTTGCATATGCACCAGCTTAGTGGCACTTGTAGCTACCATATCACGCCAGATACGGAACACTTATGCCGGTTCAGAACGGAAATGGTGGCCTGCCCTTGTATTGGCAATGGGTACACTTAGTATCCTCTGGGGACTTTGGATACTGACTGACATTGATCCTGATAAGTCCTCCATCGGATATATAATGATAGGTCTGGGTTTAGTTTGTTACAGCATTTCCAGTAAAGTGATCCTGCTAGCAGTTATCTGGCGGAATGTCTTCAAACTGGCGAATCGCATTCCGCTTATTCCAGTACTCACTGCACTGACCTGCCTTTTCTTATCTGCTTTTATGTTTGAAATGGCGACACTGGACGATGTTTACTTTGTCCCTGCTCGTGTATTGGCCGGATTAGGTGGCATCTGTTTCACACTGTTCTCCATCGTCAGCATCCTCGAAAGCGGAACATCCAACTAATAGATCACTCTCTCAATAATTGCTTTTATGGATGGGCTAAGGTTTTGCTAGCTCATCCATAAATATTTCTACATTCCATGCATGATGGGCTACGTAGGCAGCCGGACCGGTATCACCCGAATCCAGAATATCTTGTACGACATTAGCCTTATTTTTGCCTGTAACGAAGAAGATCAGTTGCTTGGCATTGAATAACAGACAGCCGGTCATAGCAATACGCTTCTGACCGTTGTAAGGATTCACACTCACCTCATAAGGATGAAAGGAAGAAAGTAAATGCTCCTGTCCAGGAAAAATAGACGAGGTATGCCCATCTTCGCCTGCACCGAGCAACACGATGTCGAGAGCTGGGAATCCATGCCAAAGAGAGGCATGGCAACGCACTACACTGGAATAACGCTTCGCCTCATCGTCGGGACGATTGTTTCCGTCAATAGGAAAAATATATTCTTCCGGCATATGGACTTTTTCAAGTAGCAAACGCTGCATAGTGCCATAATTACTCTCCGAATCTTCGGCAGGTACACAACGTTCATCCACCCAATAGATGCGCATACGCAACCAGGGAGTGACATCCTTGAACTCATCCGCCCACAAATCGAACATGAGCGAAGGCGTACTGCCTCCGCTGAATGCTATGTGGAAAATCTTTTGCGGCTCTGCCTCCATCAGGCTTATGATGTGTTTGATAAGAGCTCGTGCCGTTTCAACAGCTGTACTATAGATATAAGTTTTCATAACTCACAATATTGATCAGTGTTCGTTAGGTTTTTACACGGATTGGTCCAGTCAGCACCATGTTCGTGCATCATAGCTTCACTCTCCAGAGGTCCCCAGGTTCCGACGGGATAGCCATAGAGAGGTGCATCCGGATATTCGTTCCAATAGCGCAATACCGGATCGAAGAAACGCCAGGAAGCTTCGACAGCATCACTACGAGTGAAAAGGGTCGGATCACCCTGAATACAATCTTCTATCAGTCGGGCATAAGCATCACCTGTAGCCTTTCCGCCCAATTGGTCATAACTGAAATCCATCATCACCTGCTTCACATCGAATCCCGGCCCGGGCACTTTCATACCAAACTTCAGTACGATACCCTCATTGGGTTGCAAACGAAGGATAAGTTTATTAGCCCGCGGACAGTGTCCACCATGGCAATGAAACATTTGATGCGGTGTCTCACGGAAATGTACTACAATCTCCGTCACCTTCGTAGGCATCTGCTTTCCTGTGCGGATGTAGAAAGGTACACCACTCCAGCGCCAGTTATCGATACCGATTTTCATGGCAATGTAAGTTTCAGTGCGCGAGTCGGCAGGAACGTTCTTTTCTTCACGGTAGCCCTTTTTAGAACCGGAAGCCGTATATTGCCCGCGGACTATATGTTCATTCAAATCTTCATCCGTCAGAGGTTTCAAGGATTCATAGACCTTCACCACTTCATTACGGAAATTGTCAGCCGTAAAAACTGCAGGAGGTTCCATAGCGGTAAGAGCTACCAACTGGATAAGATGGTTCTGCACCATATCCCGCAAAGCTCCTGTTCCATCATAGAAACCGCCACGCTGTTCAATACCCAGATTCTCTACTGCAGTAACTTCTACATAATCGATATAATTACGGTTCCACAGCGGTTCGAAGATGCCGTTAGCAAAACGGAAAGCAAGAATATTTTGAGCTGTTTCTTTACCGAGAAAATGATCGATACGATAAATCTGGTGCTCCTCAAAGACGGAAGCATATATTTTGTTTAGTTCTTGTGCTGACTTCAGGTCGTAGCCGAAAGGTTTCTCAACGATGATACGGGTATGCTTACGATTCAATCCGGCTTTTTTCAGATGCAGGGGAATAACTCCATAAAGTGAAGGAGGCGTAGCAAGATAGAACAGCAAATTATCCGGAGCTTTCTCACCTGTGATTTCCTGTAAACGCTTGCCCAGCATTTCGTACCCTTCTTCTTTGGCAGGATCTATGCTGAGATAATGTAAATGAGTACAGAATTCCTTCATCCCTACTTCAGCGGGAGTGACAAAATGTTCCAGTTCATTCAATATATAGTCACGGTAAGTATCATCCGCGTAGTCTGTGCGCCCAATTCCTAAAATGCTAAACTCTTCCGGCAACCGATTATCTTTATAAAGAGAGTAGAGTGCCGGCATAAGTTTGCGCTTCGTCAGGTCACCCGAAGCACCGAATATGATCATTACAAATTTACTCATAGAACTTTGATTTTATTTGATTAGCTATTTTATTAGTGATCACTAATCATTGCTTATACATTATAAGTACCTGATTTTGTATCTCCGCCATGTCCGGTCCAGTTTTCATGAAAGAATTGCCCGCGAAGTTCATCAGTACGTTCGAAAGTATGCGCACCAAAGTAATCACGTTGTGCCTGAATCATATTGGCAGGTAACTTGGCAGATACCAGTGAATAGAAATAGTTCAGTGCAGAAGAGAAAGCAGGAACAGGCAGTTCTTCTTTCATTGCATGAGCTACAAGATGCTTCCAGCCCGAAAGCAATTCTTTAATTTCTTCCCGGAAGTAAGGAGCAAGCAGCAAGTGCTTCGGCTTCTGTGATGCTTCAAAAGCTGCGGCTATATCATTCAAGAATACGCTACGAATAATACAACCACCACGCCACATACGGGCAATGGATGCCAGGTCGAGATCCCAACCGAAAGTTTCGGATGCCTTTTGCAATACAGCAAAACCTTGTGCATAAGATACCAATTTGGAAGCATACAAGGCCGAATAAATATCCTTCACCAGTTCCGGTTTATTATATACCACTTGTGAACGCTGGCAAACGAATTGCTTGGAAGCCGCTTCACGCAGATTTTTCTGTGCCGAAAGGCTACGCTCAAAAACAGCCGTAGCAATCAGTCCCAAGGGCATTCCCAGTTCCATAGCATTGATAACAGACCATTTACCAGTACCTTTCTGTCCGGCAGTATCCAAAATCTTATCAATCAGATATCCACCTGCCTTATCTTTATGGCGTAAAATGTTGGCAGTGATTTCTATCAGATAACTGCGCAATTTACCCTCATTCCAATGAGCAAATACAGAAGCCATCTCTTCATTATCCAGTTGCAATAGATTCTTCATCACCCAGTAGGCTTCGGCAATCAGCTGCATATCGCCATACTCGATACCATTATGTATCATCTTGACAAAGTGTCCCGAACCAGCCACACCAATCCAATCACAGCAAGGAGTACCATCGGCAGCACGTGCAGCGATACTTTGCAGAATGGGTTTCACTTCATCCCATGCAGTAACAGAACCACCCGGCATAATAGAAGCACCATTCAGCGCCCCTTCTTCTCCGCCGGAAACACCAGCTCCGACAAAACGAAAACCTTTCTGTTCAGCCAATGCCACACGACGATTGGTATCTTCGTAATTTGAATTTCCACCATCTATTAGTATGTCTCCCGGAGAAAGATACGGAAAAAGCTGTTCCATCAACTCATCTACCGCATTGCCCGCACGAACCATCATCATGATTTTGCGCGGTGTAGAAATGGACTCCACAAAATCGGGTATTTCAGTATATCCTTCAATAGTCTTTCCTTTGGCACGGCCATTGGTAAAGCGTTCTACCACACCTTCTTCTACTCCCGGAACGGTCCGATTATACACGGATACGTGCCATCCCTTATCTGCCATGTTCAAGGCCAGATTCTCCCCCATTACGGCAAGTCCAATTAAGCCGATGTCTGTCTTTTGTTTGTTTTTGGTCATAACTTGCATTTTTTTGTTATTGTTTCATTGAAATGGAAACAATATGCCAAGGGCATTTGTTCGTATGAATTTCGAATAAAAATCGTACTTTTGCAAACATGACTACATTTCACCTGAAAAACTTAAATACAGATTTATGAAAAAACTACATATCGGACTACTGCCGCGTATCATAATAGCCATAGCATTGGGCATTCTTTTGGGTAATTTTCTTCCCGGAGGTATGGTACGCTTTTTCGTTACGTTCAACAGTATTTTCAGTGAGTTCCTGAACTTCTCCATACCACTTATTATTGTAGGGTTGGTGACAGTGGCAATTGCCGATATTGGTAAAGGTGCCGGAAAACTATTATTAATTACAGCACTGATTGCTTACGGGGCAACCTTATTTTCCGGTTTCTTGTCTTACTTTACTGGTGTAACAGTATTTCCTCACCTGATAGAACCCGGAGTTCCGCTGGAAGAAGTCAGTGAAGCGCAAGGCATATTGCCTTTCTTTTCTGTTGCCATACCTCCGCTGATGAATGTTATGACAGCTCTGGTATTAGCTTTCATGTTAGGACTTGGGCTTGCTCAACTGAAAAACGATACGTTGAAGAATGCTGCACGCGATTTCCAGGAAATTATTGTTCGCATGATCAGTGCAGTCATTCTGCCATTGCTCCCTATTTACATATTCGGTATATTCCTTAATATGACACATTCGGGACAGGTATTCTCCGTATTAATGGTCTTCATAAAAATAATCGGTGTGATCTTCCTGCTACACATCTTCCTGTTAGTATTCCAGTATTGCATAGCTGCACTATTCGTCCGTAAGAATCCCTTTAAATTATTGGGACGGATGATACCTGCCTATTTCACCGCCTTAGGCACACAGTCTTCTCCTGCCACTATTCCTGTCACATTGGAACAGACAAAAAAGAATGGAGTATCATCTGACATAGCAGGTTTTGTGATTCCACTTTGTGCTACGATACATCTATCCGGAAGTACGCTCAAGATAGTCGCATGTGCCCTTGCCCTGATGATGATGCAGGGGATTTCTTTTGATTTTCCGTTATTTGCCGGTTTTATTTTCATGCTGGGAATCACTATGGTAGCGGCTCCCCGGGGTTCTGGGGGGGGGCTTTTTGGTTTCCCGGAGTTCCTGGTGGTGCTATTATGGCATCTTTGGGGATATTGCAGTCCATGCTTGGTTTCGATGAATCGGCACAGGCATTGATGATTGCACTCTACATTGCGATGGATAGCTTCGGTACTGCCTGTAATGTGACGGGAGACGGAGCGATTGCGTTAGTAGTAGATAAGATATATAAATGAAAAAAGTTTTGTTTTCTCGTAAAAAACAACGAATTTTGTCCTCTTAAAATCAATTTATAACGAAGCCTACAATATGAAAACAGCTCTAATCTCCGGAATAACAGGTCAGGACGGTTCGTTTCTTGCCGAATTCTTATTACAAAAAGGATATGAAGTTCACGGTATTCTCCGCCGTTCATCCTCATTCAATACAGGACGTATCGAACACTTGTACTTCGACGAATGGGTGCGCGACATGAAACAGAAACGTACTATCAACCTGCATTACGGTGATATGACAGATAGCAGTTCGCTCATCCGGATCATTCAGCAAGTACAACCGGATGAAATCTATAATCTTGCTGCACAAAGTCATGTAAAGGTATCCTTTGATGTACCGGAATACACAGCTGAAGCGGACGCCATCGGTACACTTCGTATGCTGGAAGCTGTCCGCATCCTTGGCATGGAGAAAAAAACAAAGATTTACCAGGCATCCACTTCGGAACTCTTCGGAAAAGTACAGGAAGTTCCCCAGAAGGAGACAACACCTTTCTACCCCCGCAGCCCCTATGGAGTAGCCAAGCAATATGGATTCTGGATTACCAAGAACTACCGTGAAAGCTACGGGATGTTTGCTGTGAACGGTATTCTTTTCAATCATGAAAGTGAACGCAGAGGCGAGACATTTGTAACCCGCAAGATTACGCTGGCTGCTGCACGCATAGCACAAGGTTTTCAGGATAAATTGTATTTAGGTAACCTGGATGCACGCCGTGACTGGGGATACGCGAAAGATTATGTAGAGTGCATGTGGCTCATCCTTCAGCATGATACACCGGAAGATTTCGTGATTGCCACAGGAGAAATGCATACTGTTCGTGAGTTTGCCACACTCGCTTTCGAGGAAGTAGGTATAGAACTGCGCTGGGAAGGTGAAGGTGTCGAGGAAAAAGGCATTGATGTGAAGACAGGCAAAGTCATTGTAGAAGTAGATTCAAAATACTTCCGTCCTTCCGAAGTAGAGCAATTGCTGGGTGATCCTACCAAAGCCAAAACACTTTTGGGCTGGAACCCAAGACAAACCAGCTTTGAAGATCTCGTGAAGATTATGGCAACGCATGACATGAAGTTTGTGAGAAAGCTGTATCTGAGATCGCAAGAGAGTTAACACATAAAACTCTAAAATATAATGTTAGACAAAAACGCCAAAATCTATGTAGCAGGCCATCGGGGTCTGGTGGGTTCTGCTATCTGGAAGAACCTGCAAGATAAAGGATATACCAATCTTATTGGCAAAACCCACAAAGAAGTCGACTTACTGGACGCCATTGCCGTTCGTAGATTCTTTGATGAAGAACAACCGGAATATGTATTCCTTGCTGCCGCTTTCGTAGGCGGTATCATGGCCAACAGTATCTATCGTGCTGATTTCATCTACAAGAACCTGCAAATACAACAGAACGTCATCGGAGAAAGTTTCCGCCACAATGTAAAAAAACTCCTCTTCCTGGGCAGCACGTGCATCTATCCACGCGATACCGAGCAACCCATGAAAGAAGAAGTACTTCTTACCTCTCCTCTGGAATACACCAATGAACCCTATGCCATAGCTAAGATTGCCGGACTGAAAATGTGCGAAAGCTTCAACCTGCAATACGGTACGAACTATATTGCTGTAATGCCTACCAACCTCTATGGTCCGAACGATAATTTCGATCTGGAACGCAGTCATGTGCTTCCTGCCATGATCCGCAAGATACACCTTGCCCATTGTCTGAAACAAGGTGATTGGGATGCCATACGCAAAGACCTGGATCTCCGTCCCGTAGAAGGCATTGACGGAACCGATAGCAAAGAGGATATTCTCGCCATTCTTGCTAAATATGGTATCAGTGACAATGAAGTGAAACTTTGGGGTACCGGTACACCGCTTCGCGAATTCCTCTGGAGCGAAGAAATGGCAGATGCCAGTGTATTCGTCATGGAATATGTAGACTTCAAAGACACCTATAAACCAGGCGATAAAGATATTCGTAACTGCCACATCAACATAGGTACAGGTAAAGAGATATCCATCCGCAACCTTGCCGAACTGATTGTTTCTACTGTAGGTTACAAAGGCCAACTGACTTTTGATAGTAGCAAGCCGGACGGCACCATGCGTAAACTGACCGACTCTTCAAAACTACATTCTCTGGGTTGGCACCACAAAGTAGAAATAGAAGAAGGCGTACAACGCATCTATCATTGGTATTTAAAATCGTAAATATTTCAATAGCCCTGGTCATATTTTAATATGCCAGGGCTAAATTGTATACACATCCCGCTTTTTTTAGCTAAAAATTTGCTTTCTTTTGATAAAGCCTTATATTTGCACAAATTTCAAATAAATGTGCAATATATAATATCATGGAACAAAGCTTTATCGCCTATATTGAGAATAGTATTAAAGAGAATTGGGACCTTGATGCCCTGACTGATTATAATGGCGCTACCCTACAATACAAAGATGTAGCCCGCAAAATAGAGAAAGTACATTTAATCTTCGAAGCAAGCGGTATTAAAAAAGGCGATAAGATAGCCATCTGTGGACGTAATAGTTCACACTGGGGAGTCACCTTCCTTGCCACACTTACTTACGGAGCGGTTGCCGTTCCTATCCTTCATGAATTCAAAGCGGACAATGTACACAACATTGTCAATCACTCCGAAGCCAAGTTACTCTTTGTGGGCGATCAAGTATGGGAAAACCTCAACGAATCTGCCATGACTATCCTGGAAGGTATCATTCGA
>USSR01000232.1 GCA_900557355.1 uncultured Bacteroides sp. | reverse complement strand
TGTTTCGCCATGCTCATGTCGAAATGAAGCACGGGATACGGGATCCATTCCTTCTCCAATTTTTCAATGGCAAGACCTTCGAACAATTCTTTACGACCTTCGAAATAAGAATGAAACGTGCTGGTGAGCAAGCTCTTTCCAAAGCGGCGCGGGCGGCTCAGGAACACATAACTTGATTCGGAATGTGCTATCCGGTAAACGTACTCCGTTTTGTCGATATACAAATAATTGCCTTCCCGTATTTTTGAGAAAGTCTGTATCCCTATCGGATAAAGTCGTCGCTGCATCATATCTGTTTCCTCCTTTGGTCTATTGATTACTTGCAAAGTAACAAAATCCATTCGTTTTCTCCAAGTAAAGCTTTCTCTTATTTTCTTTCCCTCCCCCTCGTCATCAGCATATTATTAATCTGTTGCCTCACATTATCCACCTTTGCCCCCGACGTCAGCCGGGAGGCGAAAGGAAGAAGAACCTCGATGAAGGTGCCTTTCACCACCGTATCCTTGTCCACGTGGGGCTCGCTGAGCATGATGCCCACCACGCCGGCCAAATCGTGGGCACTGGTACATTCGCCCAGGAGGCGAGTGTACTCATGCACTTTTTTCACGTCGGGCACGTAGGTGAAGAGGTGACACTCGTCATCACTCAGACTTTCAATGCCCGTGGTTGCTTCGGGACGGATGGCGACCTCGGCAAACTGATCGCCGTAAAAGTTCTGAACGGCGGTAGTACCCGTGGGGACTATCATGTTCGTACCGCCGAATATTTTTATCTCTATTTCCGGTTTGTCGTTCATAGTTATATTTTCTCTCTCCATTTTTTTATCTTTTCTTCTTGGATTATTTCAACTATTTTCAATGAATTATCAATGAACACTCAATGAGTATAAACGCTTTGTAAACGCCTGTATGAGTGTTGTAGAAGGCGGGATATATGCTGTATCTTTGTTGACATAAATCTGATGAATATAAAATATATCTTTAATTAAATCAGAATCGACGTTATGAAAGAATATATCATGTCTTTTTTCAATGCTCCCGTTACTAATAAAGTACCTGCAGGAGTGTGCAGTGTGGCAGGGCTTCATGCCTACATCTCTTCCGACTCTCATCTGGAGGAACTGACACAAAGAGTAAGATCCGATACGGAAAACGATAAGACTTTCCGTGGAAAAAAACAGACATTGTTGCCATACGTCACGCCTGCTGGAGTCTTCTCGTACTGCCGTGAGCAGTGCATCGTAGTGCCCTCCGGACTATTTGTAGTAGATATCGATCACCTTGCTTCTACCCAAGAGGCCGCAATGTGGCGCGATCGCCTCTTTGCCGACGAAGTGTTGCAGCCCGACCTTGCCTTTGTAAGTCCCGGCGCTAAGGGAGTGAAACTCTTTATACCCTATCGCCTGAGCCTTACGGATACGCTGGAACAGTCGTTCGACAATGCTGTGCACACTGCTTGGGACTATCTGGAGTGGAAGCACGGACTGAAGGCCGATACCGCCAACGCCGATATGTCGAGAGCCTGCTTCCTGGCATACGATGCAGATTGCAAATTAAAAATTAATAGTTGATAATTTATATTTTCTCCTCTTTTCATGAACGATATTGATATTATTGAACAATTGACTCTTGCCGTCGAACAGGCGGGAGCCGATCTTGCGCCCACTTATCAGGAATATATGCCGCTGGCTTTCGCCGTGGCCAACAGTTGTGGCGAAGCGGGACGGAGTTTCTTCCATCGTCTTTGCAGCTTGTCCGCCAAGTACCGGCAGAATGAAGCTGACAAACTCTACAGCCATGCCTTGCACGACGGACGGGGAGGAAATTCCCTGGGAACGGTGTTTCATCTGGCTCAACTGGCAGGTGTGCGCCTCGACAAGAAACTTGCAAACTTGCAAAACTTGCAGGCCCCCTCACCCACGCACACATGCGCGCGTAAAGAAGGTGAACCGATGCCTCCTTCCGAACCGATGCCTCCTGTAGAATCAGTGCCCGTTCCCCTGCCTTGCTTCCCGGATTACCGGTGGCCGCTCTTCCTGCAACAAATGATAGACTGCGGCGACACACCCGCCCAAAGGGACATCCTGTTGCTGGGAGCCGTGACGGTGTTCGGCGCCACCCTCAACAAGCTGTTGTACTTCACCTACGGACGCAAAAGCAAATATCCGTGCCTGCAAGCCTTTGTCATCGCTCCGCCCGCTTCCGGAAAAGGTGCGCTGACGTGGGTGCGCCGGCTGGCAGAACCTATACACGACTCGCAGATGAAACTATACAACGAGAAGATGAAAAATTACCGCCGTGAGAAAGCCCTATGGGACGTGCTGGGCAAGGAAAAGGCGGCAACGCCCGAACCTGAACAACCTTGCATGAAGATGTTTCTCATCGCAGGTGATAACTCCGGATCCGGTATGCTGGAGAACCTGATGGACGCTGACGGTGCCGGACTGATATGTGAAACCGAAGCTGATACTGTGAGTGCAGCCATCGGCACAGATTACGGACACTGGAGCGACACGCTGCGCAAGAGTTTCGATCATGAACGGCTGGCCTATAACCGCCGCACCAACCACGAATACCGGGAATGCAGAAAATCATATCTCAGTGTGTTGCTCAGCGGAACGCCCGCCCAGGTGAAGCCGCTCATCCCTTCGGCAGAGAACGGACTCTTCTCGCGTCAGGTGTTCTACTGCATGCCTCCCATCCATGAATGGGTAGACCAGTTCGACTGTTCCGGGAGCGATTATGACGCTATGTTCACCGTCTGGGGCGAACGTTGGAAACACCTGCTCGATGCCCTGGCGGCTGTTGTGAGCGGCATAAACCTGAAACTCACCCAAGAGCAGAAAGACGAATTCAATGCTCACCTCTCATGCGTATTCGGTCGTGCGGCAGTGATTCATGGCGATCCCATGAAAAGTGCGGTGGCACGTATCGCCATCAATATCTGTCGCGTCATCAGCATTGTGGCATTGATACGTTCGCTCGATGCCCTGTTGATGTCGTCGGGCACGACGGACGACCTTGTAAAAGCACTGATGGCATGTCCGGGGCTGTCACCTTCATCCCGCATTCCACGGGAGAATGTGCAGGACGGGGTGGTGCCGGAGTTTGAACTCACCGTCGGCAGCGATGACTTTCATGCTGTGTTGGCGCTCGTGGAGCCGCTGTACCGGCATTCGTGTCATATCCTTTCGTTTCTTCCGTCCGGTGATACAATGCCGCAGCAGAAAATGCCGCAAGAGGCGTTTCTGGATATGCTGCCTCTCTGTTTCACTCGCAGTCAGGCTCTCCGGGAAGGTGCCCGGTACGGAATATCTGCCAATACGATCGACTCGTTGCTGAAACGCATGACCGGCAAAGGCCGGCTGGTGAAAAACGGTAGAGGAGAATACAGGTTTATCTGATGATTCATCCGAAGTACCGATTAAGTCTGCCCCTTACGCACGTATGCGCATGCGCGTGTGTGGGTGTGAGGAGGCTGCAAGTTTTGCAAGTTTGCAAGTTTTTGCAAGCCTTTTATTTTTTCCCAACTGGGAAAAAATATTTTTCCAATAGGGCAGCAATTTCGCGCTTCTTGCAACTCTGATAAACAGAAGGCATTGTGCCGGAAACACTAATTTTTATTTTTAATTTGAAAACCATGTCCTTTCATCCCATCTCCATGACGAAGAGCGAATTGTCTCTTCTCTACTTTCCGAAGTCAACGTCCGCAGTGGCTACCAACCGTTTGATGCGCTGGGTTCACGGCTGCCCTCCCCTGATGGAGGAACTGGAAGCTACCGGCTATCATCGTTCTCAGAAGCTGCTCACTTCCCGGCAAGTGTTGTTGATTACCAGACACTTGGGTGAGCCGTAAAGAGTAAACCTGCGGAACCCATGGAAACCCATAAGTCGGTTTCCGGCCTGTTTTATCTTTGCCAGCGGTAAGAGCAAGTAGATATAGTAACTACTTACTGCTTACCACTAACATCATCATTATTAATTATTGAGATTATGGGAATTAAAGTAAAAGCCCGTCAGACCAAACTGACGGTGGGCCCCTCGGCGGGGCAGTATCGCTTCATCATGCAGGCCGAAATCTACAGCACGCTGAAGCAGGAAAAAGTCATATCCGAAGCTTCCATACGGTCGGGAATACCGAAGGGTAGCCTCAATGCCTCCTGGCAAGCTATCGGCGACGTTGTCAAGGCTTGGGCCACCGAAGGGCATTCCGTTGCCGTGCCCGGACTGGGCACCATGCGCTTCGGCTTGCAGGCCGGGGCAGTGACTAAAGTGGAGGATGTGAGTGCGGGACTCATCACCACCCGCAAAGTTATCTTCACCCCCAGTACCAACATCAAGCAGGAACTGAAGGATACCTCCGTCAACATTACCTGCTACGACAAGGACGGAAACGTCATCAAACAGGTGTTTTCCTCCGATCCGGGCAATGTGGATGATGGAGGCGATAATACCGGAGGCGACGGAGGCATAGAGGACGATCCGCTTGGATAGGGGATCAATTAATAGTTAACAATTAATAATTAAATATTATGTCTGATTCTGTAAAAGGAAATAAAATCACTTGGGTGTCTCTGCTCAATGCTATCATTCAAGCGGCCATTGCGGCGCTCACGGCACTGGGGGTGACGAGTTGTTCAACCATCGTCGAGGGCATGCTGCCATGATACAGGAAACATTCCCTATGACTGTGGGCGGGGAGGAAGTGCTCAGTGAGCGTGAACTCCTCGCCGGGGTGGAGAACGGGCTGATGATGGATTCCGCAGATTCGGTGCGTTACATCATCTTGCACTGTTCCGCTACCCGTTGTAACTGCGACTATACCGTGGAGCAACTCTTGCGTGACCATCGTGCCCGTGGGTTCCGCACTATCGGTTATCACTTCTACGTCCGCCGTGACGGAACTGTCAGCCGGCATCGCCGGTTGCTCGAAGTGGGGGCTCATTGCCGTCCTTTCAACCGCTGTTCCATCGGTGTATGCTACGAAGGCGGACTGGACGCGGAAGGACATCCCGCCGACACGCTCACCGGGGAGCAGTTCGAACAACTGGAACAACTGCTGTCCCGGTTGCTGAAACTCTTCCCGAAGGCGCAGCTCAGAGGCCATCGCGACATGCCGGGCAGAGTCCCCAAAGCTTGTCCCTGTCTCGCCTGCCAATCCGTGTTCCGAGCCATACTCTGAAGTTTTCAGCAGAATGCATATCGGTTCCTGTAAGGTCGTACATCCCTGCTTTCAGCAGGGATGCGGCCTTTTTTTGTGCATGTATGCCATATATTCCCGTCAGTGAAGGAAGGTTCAGTTGGAGGGAGATTCCTTCATGCTTCAATGCGCGGTAATCGGGCATGTCCATATACAGGTAACGTTCGGGATGTGCCAGCAAAGGCCGGTAGCCTTTCGTTTGAATGTGCTTCAGGATAGATAGCAAATTCATGGGCGGATTGAAACAGGAGGTTTCCACCAGCAGATATTGCCTGCCGCCTTCGTGGAGTGGGAGCAGATCACCGGTTTCCAGGCGTTCCTCAAAGAGGTTGTCCATCATATATTCGGCGGCTAAATTCAGTTCCACCGTGCCGCAGTAGGCGGCTTGTAACTCTTTGAATTTTTCTTTCAATATAAGAGTGGCGTTAGGGATGTCTTCCATCACATGGGGAGTGAGCCACACTTTGCGGACACCCTGCCGTTCCATTTCCGCCAGGATCAGAAGTGATTCGTCCATTGTTTTCACCCCGTCATCCACTCCGGGCAGGATGTGGCAATGGTAGTCGGTCATTCCTTTCAGAAGGCCGCTTGCTGCAATGGATTGGGATTTGGAAAATAACTGCATGACTTATTTCTCTTTGCCTCCATAATAAGAAGCATACCCGTAATGGTATCCGTAGCGATAGCCGTATCCGTAGCGTCCTCCGGTGCTTTCCGTTCCGTTCAGTATCATGGAGAGGTTCTTGAATCGTTTCACGGTATACATTGTTTCCAGTTCGGAGAGCATGGTGCGGTCCAGCAGGCCGGAACGGACAACGAAGATGGTGCGGTCCGCCAGCTTCTCGATGATTTGTGCGTCGGCTACAATGTCGACGGGCGGACAGTCGATGAAGATATAGTCGTATTCCGGTCTCAAAGTTGCTATCAAGTCAGCCAGTTTGCTGTCCTCCAATATCTCCGTAGGGTTGGGAGGGACTGTGCCGATGGGGATGAAGTGCAGGTTTTCGTATTCCTTGTGAGGGACAACGATTTCCTTCCAATTATTAATTTGATTGTTTAGGTAATCACTGAGTCCCTTGCCTGGAGAATCAATATAGGAGGAGGTGGTGCCATGCCGCAAGTCACCGTCGATAACCAGAATCCGTTTCTTTTTGATGGCAAAACTCATGGCGATGTTCAGGGCCAGGAAGCTCTTGCCGCTGCCGGGATTGAACGAGGTCAGCACGAAGACATTCTGACTGCTGTCCTTGCCTGCCATAAAGTCCATGTTGGAACGTAGCACGCGGAATGCCTCGTTGATGATGTTGCGGTTGCCTTCACTCACCACGATGGTATTCATCTTTTGCCGCTTCTTAAGTTGCCATTTCCTTTTCGTGCCGGGGCATTGGGGAATCTCGCCTATGAGCGGCACACTCAGGCTTTCCAGGTCTTTGCGACCACGCACTTTGGTATCCATGTTCTCCTTCATGAAGATGATGACTGCCGGTAGCAGCAGCCCGACGGCAAATGCCACCAACAGGATATTCATCTTGCGGGGGGCGGTAGGAAACATGCTGCCGTGCGGAGCAGTGATCAGACGGGTGTTGTAGGCGGTGAACGCTTGTGAGAGTTCGTTTTCCTCACGTTTTTGGAGCAGGTAGAGATAAAGCTCTTCTTTCACTTTCTGCTGGCGTTCCACCGATAGCAGGTATTTCGCCTGGTTCGGATTGGATGCCAATTGGTGGGTGGTAGCCTCTTCCTGTCGGCGGATGCTACGGATTTGAGTGTTCAGGGAGACGATTAGATTATCGACGGACTGGATGATGGTGTGCTGCATGCTTTGCAGGGAGTTTGCCATGTTCTTTACCAGCGGGTTCTTCTCGCTGCTGTTGGCTATCAACCGGTTGCGGTCGAGCACCAGATTGTTGTATTCGTTGATCAGAGTTTCTATATTGGCGTTGACGATGCCGGAATTGGTGGGTAGCGGCCGATTCAATTGATTGGCGTCCAGTTCCCTGCGGATGTATTGGGCGGTGGAGAGTTGGTTGTTCAGCGCCAACAACTCTTTTTTGTTTTCGGCAGACTGTGCCATGTAGAGGTTGGAGGCTGCCTGTACGTCGGGCAGCAGGTGCTCGCTCTTGTAACTGGAGATGTTTTCGTCCACATGTCCCAGTTCGTTCTCTATCACGCCCAGACGGTCGCTGATGAATTGCGAGGTGCTGACGGCAATTTGGTTCTTGTCCTGAATCCAGTTCTCGTTGTAGACCTCGATCAAAGTGTTTAGGATGTCTTCCGCTTTCCGGATGGAGGTGGCGTTGATGCTGAGATTGATGATGGTGGCTTTTTCGTCACCCAATTCGGCGACCAGTTCGCTTGCATAGGCGTTGGCGACGTTGCGCACGCCTCCACGCGCGTATCGGATAGGCGTATTCTTAAAAGCGTCGCTGAACTCTTGCGCGGGAGATATGACTATCGTACCGGCGGAGGTATGTATGGAATCACCCATTTGGGCGGAGAAGGTTTCTTCTGTGCTTTCTCCCGATACTTCAAATTCGGAAAGGATGAACGTGTCTTTTGAGGATAACTCGATGGTGAAGCTCAAGTTGGTTTCTATCTTGTCGGGGAACGTGACGACTACGGGAGCCGATTTGTATAAATCGACGTCCTTCAATCCCCTGCGGACGGTGTAACTCTCGTTCAATCCCAACCGGTTGACTACCTCGGTCATCAATGTGAGGGACTTCAACGTCAGCAGCTCATTATTGATGTTGGTATTGGACTTGAAGATGCCCAAATCGGAAAATTCGTTCATCGCTCCCGTCGAAGAACTGCTGTTAGAGTTGTCTTTTACGAGGATGGCGGCGGTACGGGTGTAAATGGGGGGAGTGCTCAACAGGTACAACATCGCTACGGCCAAAGTAATGAACAAGGATATGGCGAACCAATGCCATTTGGGAACAAACATTCCCCATAAATCCTGTATTCGTATAAAATCGTCGGAAGGCTTTTTCTTTTCAATCATAATAATATTAATTAGTTATGAGCTGACTACTTAAACAGCAACACTCCCAGCGAGGTGAGGAACGACCCAATGCTGATCCATAGTCCTACGCTTTTCACACTGTTCTCATTCAGTGTGGATTGTCCGGCACGCACCTTGTTGGGCTGCACATACACTACGTCGTTCTGCTTCAGATAATAAACGGGAGATTTGAATAAATCATAGGAGCGGAGATCCACCCAGTGCGTCACTCGTTCTCCTTTTTCTTCGCGGATTACGAAAATGGCATCCCGCTTGCCGTAAATAGTCAGGTCGCCTGCCATGCTGATAGCTTCCAGCAGGGTTATATAGTCCTTGGAAATGCTGTATTTCCCGGGAGTTTTTACTTCACCCAAAATGGAGAAGCTGAGATTTATGAATTCCACGGTGACCACCGGGTCGTTCACCAGATTTTCTTCTTTCAGCCTTTGCTTTATTAGCGCGGCAATCTGGCTCCGGGTCATACCTGTCACAGTGAGCTCTCCCAATATAGGAAAGTCGATGTTGCCCTTGTCATCCAGTGTATAGCCGGAAATTTCCCCGTTGTTATTGCCGCTATTTGGGTCTTTGGAACCTACTCTGTATTGCACGCGGGCCAAGTTGAACAAAGCTGCCAGTTCGGGGTCCTTACTTGATACTATGATGGATATCTGGTCCTTGGGCTGCACGGTGATGTCTTGAGGCGGGGCAATTGCTTCGGGACTGTTGACCTGCACATCCTGAAAATAGATAATCTCTTTTGACGTATTGCACGAAGTGAGCAATGCCAACGAGAAGAGCAGATATAAAAGATGCTTCTTCATATTAAATGTTTCTTTGTTGAATGTTCTTGTATTAATTTTTGATGTTTAATTCTTTGTTTTCTTCTTCTTCAATATTTTTGCTGTAATGTAGAAGTGCATGGCTGTCCATACCGCCACGTCCAGCAGGAACAACACTGTGACGGATAGATAGGGGGCTAAGAGTGTGTTGGACATAATGAAAATC
>USSR01000231.1 GCA_900557355.1 uncultured Bacteroides sp. | reverse complement strand
TCGCCCTACAAGAAAAAAAAGAAAAGTTACCCAAAAGCCTACAGGCCCCCCGCCATATTGGGAAATATATACATAGCCGCCCGCCAGTTTGATGAGGCTATAGGAACTACCGAGAAATACCGTTGCTTAGATAGCACCAACATTCTCGTAAACCGAGTCAATGCACAGGCTTATTGTATGAATAAATATTATCCGGAGGCCATAGAGCGATACAATTATCTCCTGCAAAACGGTGACAGCACGTTCCTGACTTGCCTGTATGCAGGAATCGATGACTTTTATGGAGCAAGGGATTTATTAAAAAAGGCGGTAAAAGAGGACGGTTCGAATGTAAATGCACACTATTACCTGGGGCGTGCCTGCTCCAAAACCCCATGGACGAAGGAAGGCGTACTGCATTTGGAAACGGCAATCAATCTTACAATACCCAGTGACAGCACTATAGTCCCCCTTTACACCGGCCTGGCCGACTGCTACAAAATGGCAAATATGTATAAAGAACAAGCTGATATTCTATTAGAACAATATGAAAGGTATGATAAGAATAAGCATAAACTGCTATATGATGCCGCCTATGTCTACTATTACAGGCTGAAAAATACTTCCAAAGCCGAGCAATGCCTGAAAGCTTACCTGAAAACCCGGCCAAAGGATAACGATAAACGACAAGAAGTGGATGCCGACGGCGTACCTATCATCGGGGAAAATAACAGATATAATGCTGCCGAAGCCTGGCTAAAAGATATTCAAGAAAAAAGGAAAGTCAATGATTTCTTCCAAGGGAAAGGAGCAGAAACAAATAAATGATCATTTACAGAAAACGTTTGCATAACATTATAAAGTATATAGTAGCGGAGTAGCGGCAGCTTTCTCCGCTATTTGCTTATATTAGCACCAAAATACGGATATAATAACGAAAAGCTAATATCATGAAAAAATTATTCCTTATCCTGGGAACGTTTTTACTTTCCCTTAGTACGTATGCAGCTATGAACGTAAACAAAATCGACCCTCCGTTTTGGTACACCGGAATGCAAAATCCCGAACTCCAACTTATGGTCTACGGTGAAGACATCGGTAATTCTTCCGTTACTGTCAACTATCCCGGCGTTTCTTTGAGCAGCACTGTCAAGCTGGAAAGCCCGAACTACCTGATTGTCTACCTGAGACTGGAGAAAGATGTGAAACCTGGTAAAGTAGCTCTCACTTTTGCACAAGGCAAAAAGAAAATCTTTAAAGAGTATGAACTGAAAGCACGCAGCAAGAAAAGCTGTGAGCACAAAGGTTTTGATGCTTCCGACGCCCTCTACCTGTTGATGCCCGACCGTTTCGCAAACGGCAATCCGGACAATGACCAAATCCCCGGCATGGCCGAATACAAAGTAGACCGCAATGATCCAAACGCCCGCCATGGTGGTGACCTTGCAGGTATCGAGCAAAATCTGGATTACTTCTCCGACCTGGGTGTAACTGCCCTTTGGTTCACTCCGGTACTGGAAAACAATATGACTGGTGGTTCGTACCACGGCTATGCTACTACCGATTACTATAAAGTTGATCCACGTTTCGGTACCAATGAAGAGTATCAGCAACTGATATCCAAATGCCACGACCGCGGTATCAAGATTGTAATGGATATGATCTTCAACCACTGCGGTGTAGAGCATCCATGGATTAAAGATATGCCATCTAAAGACTGGTTCAACAATCCCGATCATGAAAAGAACTTCGTGCAGACTTCTTTCAAACTGACTCCGCACGTTGATCCTTATACTTCACAATACGATTTCGATCAGATGAACGACGGTTGGTTTGTCACCGCTATGCCGGACCTTAACCAAAAGAACCCGCATGTATATCGCTACCTGGTACAGAACAGCTTCTGGTGGATTGAATACGCCAATATCGACGGTATCCGTATGGACACTTATCCGTATGCCAACTATGACGCCATGAGCAACTGGATGAAAGAGCTGAACGAAGAATATCCCAACTACAACACCGTAGGCGAAACCTGGGTTACCGAACCGGCTTATACAGCCTGGTGGCAAATGGATTCCAAACTCTCTGCCCCGAAAAACAGTAACCTGAAAACCGTTATGGACTTCAGCTTCTTCGATAAGATAAACATTGCCAAGACCGAACAAACAGAGACATGGTTCAAAGGCCTGGACCGTGTATACAACAACTTCGTATACGACTTCCTCTACCCTAATCCTGCTTCCGTACTGGCATTTATCGAAAACCATGATACCGACCGCTTCCTGGGTGAAGGCGACAATCTGCCAATGCCAAAACGGTCTTCTACCCTGCTACTTACCACCCGCCGTATTCCGCAGCTCTACTATGGTACGGAAATCATGATGAACGGTGTAAAGAGCAAGAGTGACGGATACGTTCGTAAAGACTTCCCCGGTGGATGGACTGGCGATACAGAAACTGCACTGACAGCCGCAGGACGCAGCAAGATACAGAACGAATGTTATAACTTCTACAAGACCTTATTGAACTGGCGTAAAGGAAACGATGTCATTGCCAAAGGTAGCATGGTGCAATTCATGGTGCAGAATGGTGTTTATGCGTATGCCCGCCAGCACGAAGGTAAAACCGTATTCGTAATGTTGAATGGTACAGATGCCAAAACTACTGTTCCTTTGAAATTCTATAAAGAAGTGCTAAAAGATTCCAAACAAGGAAAAGATATTCTTAGTGGAAAGACGGTTGCATTCGGTGAATCGCTGACAATGGAACCGAGAGAATCATTGGTTATCGAATTATAAATCACATTTCAATTATAACAGAAGGGCATAGAAATTAGCTTTCTATGCCCTTTCTGTATTCGTAAAAGTGTATTCTCCAATCCTTCTTTCAAATCTCCTCTCACAAATATTAGTCAAACATTTGACTAATTCCAATAAAAAGCTCTACCTTTGCGCCCGAAAAAGAAATAAAAGCAACACAGCAATGGAGAATTACAATTCATCCCGCGGACTTATCCAACAAATGCTAAGAACCCGCATGGCATTCCGCCAAGCTCTGCAACGCGTTTTGAAACGCAATAACATAGATATCACCTTTGAAATGTTACAAGTATTGAGTTCCCTGTGGCAGGAACAAGGAATCAGCCAGCAGGCATTAGCCGAAAAGACAGCCAAAGACAAGGCTTGCATGACTAATCTGATGGCAAACCTTGAAAAGAAAGGCTGGATCATGCGCCAGGAAGACCCTAACGACCGCCGTAACCGACTTGTGTACCTCACTCCCGCAGGAGAAGAGATATCCGACCGTATACGCCCGCTCATCAAGGATTTTTATACCCAGACGGGCCAACTGATGGGAATAGAGAACCTAAACGCATGTTCCAATCAACTAGAGACACTCTATGAGATATTCAACCAGTTCTAACTTTCTTCGCCTCTTATTCATTCACATACTTGCTGTAACTCCGTTGTGGCTAACCGCTCAGGAGAATGCTCATCTATTATCCGTAGACGAACTTTTCCGTCTGGGCACAGAAAACAGTCTTCAACTTAAAAAGAGCAAACTACAAGAGGTTATTTATAACGACCAAAAGAAGTCTGCATACACATCCCGATTACCTGACATCCAAGTAGGTGCCAGTGCCGGAATCATAGGCCAGCCTGTCATCTTTCAGCGGGGACTTTCACATTCCGTGCACCCCGAAACGCCGGACTGGTCACAAAACTATAACATCAACCTGACGCAGCCCCTCTACCAAGGAGGAAGGATACAAGCAAAAATACATCAAGCCGAACTTAAAAAGCAAATAGCCGCCCTGACCAGTGCCGACAATGAAGCCGAAATCAAGCTGGTACTGCTGCAACAGTACATGACGCTTTTCAGCTACTACAAGCAGCGAGAAGTACTGGCACGCAACATCGAAGAGTCCGAACACCGACTGAAAGATATCCGCCGGATGAAAAAAGAAGGCATAGTCACCCGCAATGATGAAATCCGCAGCGAGTTGCAACTGACCAACGACCGTCTGGCCTATCAGGAAGCTGACAACAGCATCGCCATAGCTTCGCAACAACTTGATATTCTGTTGGGACTGGACGAATCACAGTTGATAGTGCCGGATACCACTTTACTGTATACCACCGTCAGTGTGTCTGATTATGATACGTATGTACAATTAGCCGACAACAACTATCCGGACATGCAGATTGTCCGACAACAAACCTTGCTGGCAGAAAACGATATCCGGCTGACTAAAGCAAACTACCTTCCCAGCCTGTCACTGCACGCGGGCAACACCCTTGCACGCCCACTCAGCACTACGCTGGCCGACATGTACAACAACAATTGGAACATCGGCCTCATCCTCTCATACAACCTGTCGTCTCTTTATCAGAACAAGCACAAGATGCACGAAGCCCGGCAAACGGTACAACTTCAAAAGTATGCCGAAGAACTCTTAATGCAGGACATCCGTATTCAGATCCGGACTGCCTACACCCGCCATAAAGAGGCCCTGAGCCGCATAGAAGCCCTGAAGCTCTCTGTCAGCCAGGCAGAAGAAAACTACCGGATTGTGCAAAACCGCTACCTGAACCAGCTTTCCATCCTCACCGACCTGCTAAATGCAAGCAGCGTGCGGCTGGATGCTGAACTGCAACTGACCGTTGCCCGTACGCAGGCCATTTACACTTACTATGAATTACAGCGAACCTGTGGCATGCTTTAATGCTTCATTTTTTAATTATTAATTTACAATTGTAGTCTATGTCCGAATTACAAAAGAAACATAAGCAACTGAAGAGATTAAGAATAAGGAATATCACCCTCAATACGGTATGTATCCTCCTTGCACTAGCGGGAATTTCATGGACGATCAATTACTTCTGGAAATACGTTCATTACGAAATCACCAATGATGCCGTAGTAGACCAGTATATAGCTCCGCTCAATATCCGCGCTTCGGGTTATATCAAGGAAGTCCACTTCACGGAGCACCAACCTGTACATGCCGGAGACACCCTTCTCATTCTTGACAACCGGGAATATCTCATCAAAGTAAAGGATGCGGAAGCTGCCCTGATGGATGCGAAAGGTGCAAAAGACGTATTAAGCTCCGGCATTCAGACCTCGCAAGTAAATGTAGCCATTCAGGAAGCCAACATTGCAGAAACCAAGGCCAAGCTCTGGCAGCAGGAACAGGACTATCGCCGCTATGCCAACCTGCTTGCCGAAGAATCCGTCAGCCAGCAACAGTATGAACAGGTAAAAACCGCCTACGAAGCAACGAAAGCACGCTATCAGGCCCTGCTGCAACAAAAGGAAGCGGCAAAATCCCAATACTCCGAAACAAGCAAGAAATCCACTGGCATCAAGGCGAATATCCTCCGCAAAGAAGCAGATCTGGATATGGCAAAATTGAATCTCTCTTATACGATAGTCACCGCTCCTTACGATGGATATATGGGGCGCCGTACCCTCGAACCGGGACAATTCGTACAAGCTGGGCAAACCATCTCCTATCTTATACGGGGCAACGACAAATGGATCACCGCCAACTACAAAGAAACGCAGATTTCCCACATCTACATCGGGCAGAAAGTACGCATCAAGGTCGATGCTTTCCGCGGGCATATCTTTCACGGCACAGTTACCGCCATATCCGAAGCAACCGGTTCCAAGTACGCCCTGGTTCCGACTGATAACTCCGCCGGCAACTTCGTCAAAGTGCAGCAACGCATTCCCGTTCGCATCGAGCTGGACGACGCCAGCCCCGAAGAGATGAAAAGCCTCCGCGCAGGCATGATGGTAGAAACCGAAGCACTGAGAAAATAAGGAAGTCCGCTGATGGTAAAACTGAACCTTCCACTCCGTCCCTGGGTACCGCAATGGCTGGGTATTGTCACTATGTTCGTGCTGATGTTCCCTATCATTATGCTCAACGGAACCTATACGGGAAGCATGCTGGAAGTCAGCAGTACCCTCGGAATACTCAGCGAAGACATCACAATGGGGTATTATGCGGCAGCAGCAGGTATGGCGGTAGCTTATCCCATCATTCCTCAAGTTTGTGGGGTTTGCGTTAGATTCGTGCGATTGCCACTCCTAAGACGATGCTGCTTACCGATCTGATCCTGCAAATCTTTCTCAGCTACATCTGCGCCCAGGTTGGCAATATGGACATCACCATTATATGCAGCTTCTTCATTGGCTTCCTGAAAGCCTTCATCATGTTAGAGTTTATTATTCAGGTACGCCCGTTCTTTAGTCCGAAGAATGTGCGTAGCGAGTTCTACGCCTACTTCTACCCCATCGTATTCTCCGGCGGACAAATATCCATGGCGCTGACGGCACAATTGGCCTATTACTATCAGTGGCAATACATGTATTACTTTACAATCCTGCTGATGCTGATTGCCATTATCTTTATCCTGTTGTTTTTCCGGTATGCCAAGCGCCCCATGCGCATCCCTTACAAAGAAATCGACGGAAGAAGCATGTTTATCATAGCCGCTACATTGCTTTTCAGCATTTACATATTTACCTACGGAAAGACATTAGATTGGTTCTCCTCTCCCAAAATACGGATTTATACGATTGCCATCCCCATACTGATTTACCTTTTTATCCACCGGCAACGGACACAGGAGAAGCCATACGTCAGTCTGAAACCACTCCATCACCATAAATCCATCATCGGATACACTTTCATGGTACTGGTCATGTTTTTCAGTGCCAGCAGTTCCCTGATTACCAATTACCTGAACAGCATTATCCGCGTAGACAGCGTGCATGCCAATTCGCTCAGCCTGGTGCTTATACCGGGATTCATTGTGGGAGCCATTATATGTTTCTGGTGGTTCAGATGGCAGCGATGGCGGTTCCGCTATCTCATTTCCGGAGGAATGTTCTGCTACGTCATCTATCTGGTCATCCTCTACTTCGGCATCACGCCCTACTCCACTTACGAAATGCTTTACTTTCCTGTTTTCCTCCGCGGACTGGGGATGATGACTCTTTTCATAGCCTTCGGTGTATATGTAGTAGAAGATTTGGACCCTAAGCTCATGCTGTCTAACGCTTTCTTTCTGATATCCCTTCGCTCTGTACTGGCTCCGGCAATATCCGCTTCGTTTTTCAGTAACCTGCTCTATTACTTACAAATTAAGGGGATGAATACCCTTTCCGAACACATGACGCTCACTAATCCACTGGCTTCCTCCCGCTATGCGCAAGCCATGAACAGTGCCTTGGCGCAGGGACACGGATACAATGAAGCCACCCAGTTAGCTGCCAATAACTTTTATTCCACGCTTCAGCAACAGAGCCTGCTACTGGGCATCAAGACTGTAATCGGCTATCTACTGATTGCCGCATTGGTTATCGCAGTGGTTTCCGCTTTCATCCCTTTCCATAAGACTCTGAAAGTGGCTGTGGTGAAGACGGGAGACGATATGGTATAAAGATTATAAATGCCAGCTAATTCCACATGCTATCTCCAGATAGTGCACACGTACACGTTTCGAGTAGCTATCTTCAATCTCGCCAGTCAACAGGTTCCTCTTTTCAAAAGTCTGCGTAGCCCGTTCAGGGAGGAAGAGATATTTGGCCTCTACCGAAAAATGGAGTTTGCGCCAGATACGCCTCGACAACATAGCCGAAGTTTGAATAGCACTCATTAAGCCACCGGCTTCTGTAGAGAATGACTGATCATAATTAATCCAACGTACTACATTGGAATTCTTTTCTTTCACATAAAAATGAGAAGAATGTTCCTCTGCATCAACCATGTAATATCCCAAGCGCAACTGTAAATCCCATACCGGTTTATTCAGCCGGTAGGCAATGCCGAAAGCCATAGATAAACCAATTCCATCATCAAAGTAATACGCATCCTTTACGAAATGGTCATTTTCATAAGTTTTTTTCAACTTATTCCCATTTCCTTCTCTGATGAGAGGAGCTGAACTCATGGAAGAGAAGATCCCCCAGTGTGGAAGTACATAGAAAGTATAAGCAAAGCTCATGACGGGAACAGGAGAAAAAGAAATCCAGGATTCCCCACTCTGAAAATGGCAGGATACTCCGGTAGTTAAGTCAAGCTGATGACGTGAATTTCTATTTTGTGCCTGTCCACCCATAATGCTCAGCAGTCCCACTGCCAGCAAAGTGACAAATAGTTTTCTCATTGACTCTTCATTTATTGCATGGTGATCTCATCTGTTTCCTTGGTAAACTCTTCCCCTTTGCGGGTCGTCACTACGACTTTAAACCGATGCACTCCGGCTTGAGGAAGTGTACGGGGTATCTTATAAAAAACAGTCCCATACATATAACCGTATTTATAATCTGTCAATTGATCCTCCTGACGCAAAGGATAGTCCATGAAAAGTTCGTTCACATCCGTACCGGCAGGATGGGATTCATCATAAGCGGTAAGTGAGATAATCTGTATATTGGCGATGGTATCAGTCAAGACGTATTCATAATATGTCCCCTCTACAATCTCTTTCTCATATTCAAAATCCAAGGGTATCCGCAACATATATGCCTGGCGAGATACCACTCCCCCCACCGGGGCAACAGGCACGCTTCCGGCATTATCCAAGTGTTCCACCTTACCTATTCCGGTTAAGGTCACCTGACAGGGAATGTATTCCTCAAATTCCTCACAGCACATTGCCGTACAAAGCAAAAAGAACAGTGCCGGTAAAATGGATAGTTTGTTTTTCATATTTTAGTTTTTTAGTGTGTAAGTAGTCTCACCTTTTAAGAAATGCAAGAATTTGCGAGATACTGCATAAGACAACTCTACAAATATATGATATCATCTGCTCCGGTAGCTTTAAATATGAATTAGTAGCCTCATAAGCATAAATTTCAGATCAAGCCTTTAGCTAAGTTCAATCAAATCAGGGCAAAAGTTTTAAGAGATAATTGGAGGCGCTTCCCAAAGATTTAGTATTTTTGGCAGCTGTAATAAACCGTTAAACTATCGAAGCCTGCATATTAATGTGGAAAATAGTAATTGCGCTACATACAGAAATTGCTGAAGCAAAAAATAAATTAACAAAATGCTTCATTACCACGAAAGTAAAGCTATAAAATAATCAGTTTGAATACCTGTTATGACTATAGAAAATAAAATAAAGTATTTTGAGAGTCGAGAAGATTGGAGAAAGTGGTTAATGGACAACTTTGAAACCTCCTGTGAAATATGGTTTGTATTTCCCTATAAGTCATCAGGTAAAAAAGGCGTTTTATACAATGATGCCGTTGAAGAAGCCCTTTGCTTCGATT
>USSR01000230.1 GCA_900557355.1 uncultured Bacteroides sp. | reverse complement strand
TGCTATTGTTTTTAAGCGTCTCTTTTACCGCTTATTCTCAAATAACGGTGAATGTAAAAGACATCTCTTTAAGAGCCTCTTTAAAGAAAATCGAGCAAGTAAGTAATTACAAATTCTTCTACAATGAGAATCTTCCTGAATTAAATCAGAAAGTATCGTTGAATGTACAGAATGCAACGATTCAGCAGGTCATGAAGCAACTTCTAGGCAAAATGGAACTCACTTACAAACAGGAGCAAGAAAATATCATCGTTTTGATTCGTAAAGAACAAGAGAAGAAGCGGAATATAAATGTTTCCGGAACGGTAGTAGATGAGAAAGGTGAACCTGTTATCGGTGCGAGTGTTACGGTGGTTGGAACGGCGTTAGGTACTATAACCAATTTGGAAGGGAAGTATTCTCTAACTGATGTTCAGGAAGATTCAAAGGTTGCTATTTCATTTGTTGGCTATGGCGCATTGACATTTTCGGCGAAGGACAAGCAGTTGGCAAGAGTTGTATTAAAAGAAGATTCTGAATTGTTGGATGAGGTGGTTGTAATTGGTTATGGAACGGAAAGGAAATCTGATTTATCAACCGCTGTCAGCCAAGTTAAGTCTAAAGATTTTGAAAGCATATCTTATAGTGATCCCGGACAGGCTATTGCGGGAAGAATGCCAGGAATTTATGTCAAACAAGCAAGTGGAGCACCGGGTGGCAATCCACAGATTTCTATCAGAGGTACTGGAACCATTAGTTCCGGAAGTTCACCTTTGGTTGTTGTAGATGGTTTACCGGTGACGGATGATGTGGGACTGAATTCAATCAATCCTAATGATATAGAGAGCATTAACGTTCTGAAAGATGTAGCTTCTGCAGCAATTTATGGTTCCAGAGCTGCAAATGGTGTAATTCTTATTACTACAAAGAAGGGGAAAGCTGGTAAGGCACAATACACATTTAACACATATTATGGTGTTCAACAAGTTGAGAAAAAATATGATCTTGTAGATGCATATCAGCAGGCCGAATTGATGGCTGAAGCTTTTCAATATAAGAATCAAGAAATTCCCAATTTTATAAAGCCATATTTAGAGCATCAACAGGGATTGGTAAATACCAATTGGCAAGATCATATATTTAGAGATGCACCTACAAATTATTATGAGTTATCGGTTTCAGGCGCAAATGAACAAACCGTTTATTTTGTTTCAGGCAGTTACTACAAACAAAAAGGAATAGTAATCGGTTCTGACTACGAAAGAATTTCGGGCAGAGTAAATTTGACATCAAAACTATCAAACAAATTTGAATTTGGAATTAATTTAAATCCCAATTATTCTATGCAAGATAAGATAACGGAAGGCTGGGAAGAGTCTCCTTTATCAATGGGGATTTACAATTCCTATCCATTCTTCCCGGTATATGAACCCGATGGATCTTATGCAATAAGCAAACAGATCCATGCGGTTCAAAATTATGGAGGTATGGCAGAAGTGGAGAACAATGTTGCAACTGCCAACTTAACGACCAATCAAGTTGAAAACTTTAAGATTCTAGGTGGTGCATACTTGTCTTATACGCCACTTAAAGGTCTTACGTTCAAAACTTATGTTGGAGGATATTTTATATCCAACAGAGCCGAGTATTATAGACCATCTACGATTGGCGCTTATAGGCAAGCCGCTCCGACTGTAGCAAAAGCTGCGTCTTCTACCTATGAAACCTTCAACTGGATGTCTGAAAATACAATAACCTTCAACAAGAGTTGGGGAAAACATGATTTTGAAATACTGGGTGGTATGTCATTCCAAAAAGAAACGACAAATAATAACTCTATTGATGCGGAAAACTTTCCTAATGATGATATCCCCACATTGAATGCGGCTCTTACTATAAACACCGCTTCTGCAACCCGTTATCAATGGGCGTTACTCTCATATTTTGGAAGACTGAAGTATGACTATAAGAAGAAATACTTTTTTACGGCAGCTTTACGTATGGATGGCTCATCGAGATTTGGACGCAATAACAGATTTGGACTATTTCCATCACTTTCTGCCGCATGGAGAATATCAGAAGAGAACTTTTTTCCGAAAAATGATATTATTAGTGAATTAAAACCACGTATAAGTTGGGGTATTTCAGGAAATGATGAGATTGGTAATTACTCCAGTTTGTCTCTGATGAGTAGCGCTAAATATAACTTCAATGGCAATCTGGTAGCCGGAATGAGACCAAACACATCTCCCAATGCCAACTTATCCTGGGAAAAAAATAATACTGTTAATGTCGGACTTGATGTTGGCTTATTTAGGAATGCGCTGAATTTAAACTTTGAATATTATGTATCGAAAACAAGCGATATGCTACTTGAAGTGCCGGTACCTGCATATTCCGGTTATTCTACCTCTTTACAGAATGTAGGTAGTGTTCGGAATAAAGGTTTTGAATTTGCAGCTTCATTCAAGAACCATATCAAAGATTTTAATTATCAGATCTCTGCCAATTTCTCGACCAATAAGAATACAGTATTGTCATTGGGGGCAAATCAAAATGAAATAATTACGGCACGAAATATCACAAAAGTAGGTCATCCCATCGGAGCATTGTATGGTTATCGGATCATCGGTATATTTGAAAACGAAGAGCAACTGAAATCTTTACCTAATTATCGGGACTCACAAAAAGTGGGTGACTATATTTTCAAAAACATTGATGACAGCGATAATACCATAACGGAAAAAGATCGGGAAATCATCGGTAATCCTCACCCCGAATTTACTTATGGTGGAAACATTCAATTGTTTTATAAGAATTTTGATTTAGGTATAACGATACAGGGAGTTTACGGTGTTGATGTTATAAACAGAGACCTTCCTACTACCATTTTAAGTAGTGAAATTTGGTCTGTTATGTCCAAGGAATATTATAACAACAGATGGATAAGTCCTGATAAGCCCGGAAAATACGCAAAAGCCGGGTCAAACTCGAATACTTTAAGCAGAGAGTCTGACTTAATGATGCAAGACGGAAGTTTCTTTAGAATAAGGGATATTTCCTTGGGATATACATTGGATAAGAAGTGGTTAACGCGAACCTTTTTGACTAATGTAAGAGTCTACGTCTCGGTTAAAAACCCGCTTCTTGTTTCCAAATACATGGGGCTGAATCCCGAAAGTGAAGGCTCGTCAAATCCACTTAACGCTGGTGTGACCTTAGGACAATATCCTGCAGAAAAGAATTTTGTCGTAGGTGCTTCCATTAGTTTTTAACAACCTTAAAAATTGCATTATGAAAAAAATATTATTTATTCTCATTAGTGGTATTTTTACTATAACTTCTTGTACGAATATGTTGGATTTATATCCTATTTCCAGTTCGACTAAAGAAAATAGTTATACTAAGCCCGAAGATTTCACACAGCTATTAAATTCGGTTTATGCTTTTCTGCAATCAAACGGCCAATATGGACAAAATTTCCATTTCCTGATGGAAGTTCCTTCTGATAATTCGAAAGAAACGTCTGCCACAGTGCGTGGAGGTGTGTATTATCAATTTGAGATACTTCAGGTAGCAACAGACAATAGCATCATAGAAGCTTCATGGACTGACTGTTATAAAGCAATTCAATCTTGTAATATTTTACTTGAGCGGATAGACAATATAGCTATGGATGAACCCCTAAAAACAATTACTATAGGAGAAACCTACTTTTTAAGAGCACTTAATTATTTTAATCTTGTCAGACTGTTTGGTGATGTTCCGTTGATTCTTACCGAAACTAAAGACCCCGCAGATTTATTAAGTGTCGGTCGTGAAAATAAGTCTAAAGTATATGAACAGGTAATTATCGATTTGAAAGAAGCGATCAAAAGATTGCCTGCTATTCAGGAAGAGAAAGGAAGGGCTACTATAGGGGCGGCATATACGCTTTTGGGAAAAGTATATCTTACATTGAAGCAGTATCAGGAAGCTGTGGAAGCACTGCACAACGTAAAAGGATATGCTTTGGTGAAAAATTATTCACAAATATTCGGTCCGGATAATGAATACAATGAAGAATCCATTTTTGAAGTTAACTTTACCTCAAACTTAGAAAACGAGGGAAGTGCTTTGGCTAATCTGTTTGCACCTACAGGCGAAGGTCCGACATTGGGTATTGTGGGAGCTGTATACAACCAGAATATACCGACACAAGAATTGTACGATTTATATTCTTCAGATGACAAGCGCAAGAATGTAACAATCGGAGTCAGCAACAATAAATTATATGCAAAAAAATATGTAGGTCCTACCGTTAAGGATCAGGATTCTGATATAAATGTAATAGTTTTAAGATATGCGGATGTAGTTCTTATGCTGGCAGAAGCTTTAAATGAAATAGGATATACGGGTGACGATTCAGGTGAGGCCTTTACGCTTCTGAACAGTATACGTTCGCGCGCAGGAGTATCTACTTATGATTCAGACGATTTGCCGGATCAAACAAGTTTCAGAAAAGCCATTGCGGATGAAAGAAGATTGGAACTCGCTTTTGAAAACCATAGGTGGTTCGATTTGATTCGTACAGGTACTGCTGTCGAAACAATGAATAATAGCAGCCAGGAGAGCAGTAAGTTCACGGTGAAAGATTATCAATTAGTATATCCTATACCGCAACGCGAGATTAATGCAAATCCTGTCGTTATTAAACAAAATCCGGAATATTAATATAAAAAATAAAAATAGAGTCATGAAAGATATTTTAAACTTCATCATTATTTTATCGATGTCCTTATTGTTAGCCTCATGTGGAGATGATAAAGACGGGATAAATCAACCAGATCCGATAACAGGGTTGACAACGGAGGTATTTGAAGAAAGTATTTCTTTATCATGGGATGTACCAAACGGGGAAGTAAAGAAGTATGTCATTGTATATAATCCCGGAGACGGACTGATTGATATCGTTGATCCTGCTATAACTAAATATTCAATTGAAAAGTTGAAACCGGGCACGGACTACGAGATTGATTTGTATTGGGTGAATAATGCAAATGTACGTTCTCTTGCAAGTACGGTTAATGTAACGATTCCACAGAAAGAAGGAGTGATAGAACATATTTATGTAGGCGATTTGCTGCTGCCAAATCAAAAGGCAATCGATAATTTACAGTTGAAATACACTTCTGTGACCGGTAAATTACGAATTGGAAATGGGACATCAGGCAGTGATATTACAGATGTATCTATGCTTGCAAACATTACCGAGGTGGGTACAAACCTTGAGGTAGATGGTAATAGTCTTCTGGGAAATCTTGATTTTCTAAAAAATCTAAAGAAGATTGGCGGTAATTTTTGGTTGAGAAATAATCCAATGTTGACTTCAATAACCGGTCTGAAAAATTTAAGTGAAATAAAGACGAATCTTTATATTATGGGAAATCCCAGCCTTACAAACTTGAATGGATTAGAAGGGCTTACGGCAGTGAAACTAATTAATATAGGGATAAGAAGTGGAAACAAATCAGACAAAGGTAATGAAAAATTAACTGACCTTTCCGCATTAAAACCAATATTAACCAGTCTGCCTACAGTAAGTTATCATTGTGAAGGTAATGCCTACAATCCATCAGTAGATGATATCTTAAATGATAGAGGGTCTGATTCTAAATAATTAATAGCTATGAAATATCTGAATATTTTGCTTATAATATTGCCTTTTATATTCTCATGCAGTAGTGATACTCCGGAGAATGATAAGGAAAAAATCCCCCCTATAATAGATACTTCTATTCGTGTCGGAACTTTTAACGTGGATGTAGGGCAAACGGCGACAGCGGAAGAAATAGCATTGAGTCTAAAGTCTTTTTATTTAGATATTCTTTCATTGGAAGAATGTCCCATTTTGATTGATAAGAATTCCGGAGTTGAAGAGTTTTATTCAATAATAGGTAAAGCTTTGGGAATGGAATATTTTTATATCGGTGATATATCCTCCGGAAATCATTGGATTGAATGGGGAAAGGATAAAACTGGAAAATATGCAGGAAAATACAAAGTAATATTGAGTAAAACTCCTATATTGCAGTCAAAAGAATTTGCTTTGGAGGGAAAAGGTTGGACACATTCATCGACTATTCGGATTGAAACCAAGATTAAAAATAAGGAACTAACCTTTTATAGTCTGCATATTCCGGGTAGCGCAGGAGTAGTTGAAGGTTCTGTCATGAAGAATTTAGTAGATGTTGTTTTGATGAAAGATACTAGTAAAAGAATCATAGTCATGGGCGACTTCAATGATTTGCCGGAAACTAATGCCATGCAATACATCTTTAATTCAGGCTTTAAGAGTGTATGGGATGATGTGGAAGATGCTGAACAATATATTGATAAATACAAATATGGGCAGATTGATAATATATTAATCAATAAGAATTCTGGTATGAAAGCGGAAATCGCATATAGCATTTTTAAAAAAGACATTAGTCTTTCAGATCATCCATTTCTATGGAGTAAAATAATTATTGGAGAATAAAGTACAGTAGTAATTTATAAACAGATTGATAGAACGATGGATATAAAGAAAATAGTTAATTTCATATTTTTACTCGTTTTTAGTTGTATAATCAAGGCTCAAATGACAATACCGCCTTTCCCTAAATGGGAGAAAGGATACCTTGATATTCATCACATCAATACCAGGCGGGGGAATTGCGCTTTTCTGATTTTTCCTGACGGAACGACCATGATGATTGATGCCGGTGATTTTGATGGCAAGGAATATGCCGCTAAGTATGCACCGATGCATGCAGCTCCGATATTTCCGGATAGTAGTTATACGCCCGGTTCGTCTATCATTAATTATGTGACAAATCTATTGGGAAAGGATGTAGTGATTGACTATTTTCTTCTGACCCATTTTCATTCCGATCATTATGGTGATGTTCAGAAGGCCACTGGAACTTCCAAAAACGGATATCGTATTACGGGGCTGACGGAAGTCGGAGATGTGATTCCTATCAAAATGTATGTTGATAGGGATTATCCTGACTACCAATTCCCCGTGGATTTACGATCAAAGAATGATGGAGTAGATTTGCCTACTTTCTTGAACCTATTGGAGTTCCTCAACTATCAGGAAAAACACAACGGATTGAAAGTCGAAAAGTTCGACATAGGCTCTAATACGCAATTTGTATTAAAGAAAGAACCGAAATCTTATCCGGGGTTTGAAGTCAGGAATATAAAATCGAATAATCGGTTGTGGACAGGGGAAGGTAAAAAAACGACTATTCTGTTTACCAAGGAAGAATTGATGGCAAAAAATGGCAAGTATAGTGAAAACCAAATGTCGACGGCTATTGTGGTGAAATATGGCGCATTCAAGTATTATGCGGGAGGGGATAATTCTGGTTTGGTAGACCAAGACCATGCGGAATGGTATGATATAGAAACTCCTATGGCACCCATAATAGGAAAGGTGTCGGCAGTGTCGCTCAATCATCATAGCAATCGGGATGCCACTAACCGGAACTTTCTCGAAGTGCTCGATCCTAAAGTAGTAGTGGCTCAATCATGGAGTACCGATCATCCGGGAGCTTAAGTGGGGCAACGGTTGTTATCAAAGAATATCGGAACGCAGCCTAGGGATGTTTTTATGACTTACTATGATGATGAAACGGGGGTAGCTATTGGTCCTTGGTTTGCCCGTAGCTTGAAAGCAAAACAGGGGCACATTGTGATAAGAGTATATCCGGACGGGGAATATGAAGTATATGTGCTGGATGCCCGGAAAACAGACTTGGTTATATCGAACAGGTTTGGTCCTTACTCTAGTGAATAATTCTGTGGTATCTTAAACTTATTAAAAAAAGAAAGTATGAAACGTTTTATTTTGTTGACAATCCTTTGTTGCCTTGTGCTTAGTATAAGTGCACAGATAGCAAGAGATGAAATATTTGAAGACATACATCGCTCGGCAGCCAACCATTATGCCTATCCTGATCCCCATTTCACAATGACTGCCCCACCCAAGGGGTATAAACCGTTCTACCTAAGCCATTATGCTCGTCACGGTTCCCGTTATAGAGTGAATCCTGATGATTATACGAAGCCGTTGGCAATTCTTCGCGAAGCAGAGAAAGACGGAGTACTTACAGATTTAGGCAAGAAGGCCCTCTGGCTTGTAGACAGCCTTGCGCGCGGAGCAGAAAATAGATATGGTGATTTGACTCCATTAGGTGCCCGTCAACACAGGGGAATTGCCCGAAGAATGTACAATAACTTTCCTGAAGTGTTTCAGGGAGCGGCAGAGGTGGATGCACGTTCTACAACCGTTATCCGCTGTATACTCTCTATGACGGCTGAGTGCTTGCAATTGCAATCTCTGAATCCGGAGTTGAGAATCAAGGATGAGGCTACTTCTTATGATATGTATTATATGAATTATGGAAATGAATACTTCAAAAAGAAGCGTCAGGAAGATGAAGTGATTGCTGTAAAGGCAGCTTTTCGGAAAGAGCATCTCCATCCCGAACGTTTGATGAAGTCTCTTTTTAATAACGATAATTATGTAAAGTGGAAAGTGGATGCTGGCAAGTTGATGAGTTATTTGTTTGAACTGGCAGCCATTACGCAAAGTCACGACACGGACCTTGATCTTTATTCTCTTTTTACCAAAGAAGAGTGTTATGATTTATGGCTAATCAGCAATCTGAATTGGTATATTGACTACGGGCCGTCTCCGCTCACTCAAGGTAAGATGCCTTATGTGGAAGCAAACCTGCTTGAGAATATACTGAATACTGCAGATACTTGCGTCGTGAAAAAAGAGAATAGTGCTACCCTGCGCTTCGGGCACGAGACTTGTCTACTTCCTTTGGCTTGTTTATTGGAATTAGGTGATTGTGCATATCAGACTACTGATATAAATAAATTGTCAGATATATGGCGTAACTATCGTATCTTTCCAAAAGCTTGTAATATTCAGTTCGTTTTTTACCGTAAGAAAGGAAATGATAATATCTTGGTGAAAATTTTACTCAATGAACAAGAAATGAAACTTCCGCTTGCAAGTGAGCTAGTACCCTATTATCATTGGGAAGAGGTGGAAAGATATTATAGGAATAAATTGGCTACTTTTGTCCATTGAAAGAAACAGTAATATACAAAAACTGGTCTTAAAAATGTTAGTCACCATTCCGGGAAGTAAGTAATGATTGCTTATCTTTCTGGAATGGCTTTTTTATAATCAATTAAATGAAAAGTTTTATGGAAAATTCATGTAATGATGAATTGTTTTGTTCATTGAAGAATGAACTTCGTGAAGTAACCGCACAAATCAAT
>USSR01000229.1 GCA_900557355.1 uncultured Bacteroides sp. | reverse complement strand
AGTTTTAAAAGGAGGTTTTTGTCAACCGCCTTCGACTATATATAGTCAATTGCCGTGCCAAAACAATAAAATGCTGATTATCAACGATTATACATTTTCAGGGAGTGTTCGTAAACGGACAAGTGTCCGCACAAAAGCGAACAATAAATTATTTATATCGCCTAATATACCTATCCCTACCCGATTCTCCCCTTACTTCAATAGAGCATCAATCTTTGCCGCCGTCTTCGGATAACTGGGTCGCAATGCAGTGCCATAATCCACTATAACCCCATCACGGTTAATCAGAAGGAATTGCGGTATGCTGTTCATGCCCCAATGCTTCATGATGCGGTGATAGTCATCGGAGGTCGCCCAATCTTCCGAATAGACGCACTCAATATTCTTCCCCCGCAGAGAGAAGCGCTCCAGAACCTTATGATATGCCTCCCTATCTCTACTTCCACAGATACTCACCATTACCACATCATCGGGAGAATATCGTTTCCGCAATTCCTTCAAAGGCTCCATTTCTGCCAGGCAAGGGGGACAAATCACTCCCCAGAAATCAACATAAATCACCTTGCCTGCATACTTTTCCAGAAGATTATATACGGGAATCATAAACGGCATGTCCTTCCTGGCAGCCGCCTCATCAGCATTATTGCCATAGAGCATCTGGTGGGACACCTTCCCGGGGGCTTTCAGATAATCTGCTTTATCCTCATATAATTCAAGTATGGGTTGCCTCAAATGGGGAGCCTGCACTATAGAGTCGAACTGGAGCCTGTAATCAGCCAGACAAAGCGTATCGTTGTGGCATAAAGGAACGGCCACATGTTGGAGATATAAATAGGGCAGGATAGCATTATCCTTGCAATCCTTCATAAGATCTGCTAACTCAAAATCGCTATATTTTTTTCTGGTGTGATTGCAATAGAGGAAAAAATTCACCGTTTCAGTAAGCGGAAACAGACCGGCAAAAACAGTTTTTCCCGAAAAGAGAGGATTAAGTTTTAACATCAATGCCATATACAGACTAACGTCCTTACCCTCCGACGCCTGTGACGCAGCATAGTTAAAGAGTGCATTGTAATAATCTATCCATAGCAAATCCGCCGTATATTCTTCAACCTCAGCACCCGGAGAATGTTCCTTCAGGAAGTCGGCACGACGTTCCCAACGGCTGGTATGTTCTTCTCCCAATTCCTTCTCAAATTCTTCGAAAGTACTCCTTGGATTACAATAATAAGGACCACGATAATATCCACCTAAAGTGAAAAGAGCCATATATTGATTCAGTGTACCGGAAGTTCCCGTAATCTTGGGAGACAGCAAATCACTGAAATCAATCTCTACAAACAGACTATCGCCCGGATGTACAAACAAGTGCTCCGCATAATTGCGAAGAACAACTTCGCGAACGGGAGCGTAAGGACTAAAACGGAAACTGAAAGTACCGTCATCCGCTATGGGAGAAGTGTAAACAGTCTCCATCTCAGACAGATAAGGTATCACAAGCGTCACCTCCTTTTCCTTCGGATAGACCTCCCTATTCAAGACACGGCCCGAGATTATCACCTCCTTTGCCAAATCCTCATTATCCTTCTGAGCCTTACAGCTAAGGAAAGATAAAAAAGCAATCAATAAGCATAGATGCTTCATACGCATTTTATGATTAATAAATGAATAATAATTTCAACGCACCGTTACAGACAGACTCTTTGTATGTCCGGCAAACTCGGGTGCATAAGCCGATTGCACGGTAGCAATACCGGTCTGATAAGTTCCCGGACGGTCTATATAGACTTTGTATCCTATCTGAACAATGCCCTTCCTTAGTTTATCAATAAAGAATTCGGCAGAAGCATCACGCATCACCTGATAATAGCCGATAGCATCGGAATGGCGATATCCCGACAAGGCCTCCTTTGGCTCCATGCAGGCGGCACGCGTATCTTTTATCTGAATGAAATCCATATCCCGGTCTGCTTTCACTGTCAGCCGGACGGTAAGTTCATCTCCCACATGCAAATCTGTTTTTGAAGAAACTTCCTTGCCATCTCTATAATAAGTACGGGTGATTTTCAAGCCATTGCCTTTTGCAGATTGCAATTGATCCATATCTTCCAAATATTGGGCATATACAGCCCCCCAGCCTATTCCTGCACCCGTGTGCGCTATTTCTATTTGCCGGGTTTCAGCCTCATCGCCGGAGAACGAACGGCGGGCATAACCTAATGCATCATCGGGAGTCACCACTTCCGTTCCGGATATTTCCGCTTTCATAGCGCTGCTCTCTGCCAACTGATTATCATCTCCACCCAGGAAAGCATACACAGCATCGGCAGTAGCTACCGGATTGCCCCAGGCCTGCACTTGCTTCTGTTTAAGCAACCATTGCTTCATTTCGGCAATCGCCAACGGTTCTTTCAGAATGGCGGACAGGGCTTCGATGGCGGCCACTTGCGTCGGAATTCTATAACTGTTCCGGGAGTAACGGGCTTTCGGAGTATCGAAATAACGTCCCATCCCGGGTGTGGCAACGGAATATTCCAGAATGGAGCGGGCAAGTTCGTTCGCTTTGGTCGTTTTACCTGCTTTATGCAGTAGGGTAGCGATAAGCGCCCTGTCATAAATGGCATCAGCCGGAGGGGCTGCCTCCAGTTTGCCAATCATATACGAGTAAGCTTTTTTATCGGCACGCTTCGCAACTTGCGCATCCAAAGCACAGATATACAGGTAATGCAGGGATTGCTCGCCGGGCAATCTATCCTTATCGCCCTTCTTTTCACTTTCCTTCATCTGTCTGTATTCATCCAGCCATTGGGTATGGAGATAATTCACCGCCTTTTCGTACATTCCCTGTAGCGGAGCGACAGACGCACCCATCGTCCGGAGCCGTGCCAGCATTTCTGCAATCCGGGTGGTGACGTAGCGGTTGCCCGACATCCCTTTGTACCAACTCCAGGAGCCGTCGGGGAGTTGCAATGCTTTCAGACGGGATGCTGCAACCTGATTACGGTTGCCCATTGTGTTCAGGTCGAACAGAAGTGCTATGCTTCTTTTTTGCTCCGTCTCGTTGAGAGCATCCGCCAGCCAGGGAGTTTCTTTAAGTAACAGGTCTTTCAGGTCTTCTTTATCACTGAGATTGCCTGATGATGAACCGCCCTGCGCTTTCCAGCTTTCGAACACCTGCCGGATGCGGGGATGGGTATTGATAATGGTTGTGGACAATGAATTGGCATAGTAAGCACTTGCCCACGACAAGGCATCTTCATTCAAAGGATTACCAATGACGGGCAGAGCCTGTATGGCATACCAATCGGGATTGGCAGTCAGTTCCACCGTCAGGCGTTTGTCGGTAGCGGTTTTGCTTCCGTCATTAAACAAGCCGTCCAATGCAACCGATTTACTTTCCGCACCGTTCAATTGCACGGGTATTGCCTCAGTCACCCATTGTTTATCAGACAGAACCGGAAGATAATGCTGCTCGCCATCACTGAAATTGCCTCCCTCAGCTATAATCCGGCAAATCCAGACCGTAGCTTCATCCGGGATTTCCAGATCAAACGATACGGAAACGGTTGCTCCGGCAGCCGCACTGAATTCGTGTTCGCGGGTTGACAGAATCCGGTTTGTTTGCGGGTCAACCAGTTCCATTCGGGCTGTTCCCCGGATGTTTTCTTCCGACAAGTTGATTATTCCTGTACTGATGACCGGTTTATCGTTCACACGGATAAAACGGGGCATATTGGGTTGCACCATAAACGGCTTGACAGCTTTTGCCCGGGCTGTTATCTGCCCGTAATCCATACCCCGGGTATGGGCAAGCCCCATGAACTTCCATTCGGTCAGGCTTTCGGGCAAGGTGAAAGACAGGCTTACGACTCCATTCGTATCCGTACGGAGGGCTGGATAGAAGAAAGCAGTTTCTGCAAAGTTCTGCCGGAGAGGAACGTATGGCGAACCATCATCCAATGCCACAGCATCAGAGCATTCAAACACTGCTTCAATGGAGCTTCCGTCTTCTACTTCAAAACCGTCATCAGACAGAGTTTCAGCATCGAGGCTGATAGCTACGGGCTTCATCATCCTGCTATCCTGCTTTATACGGAAACTACCCTCAGGACGCGGACCCCGCCAGAACGGAGCATTCAGAGTGCTATACACATCCCACCAACGAAAACCGCGCAGAGTGCTGCCCGCATAGGGGAAGTTGCTGTACATCCAGATGGAATGGCCTGAGAATATCAGGTTTGCACGGACACCGGGAGTGGAACGGGGAAAGTTCAAATTGAAAGCCCAGTCATTGACGTACAGTTTATCGAGGGAAGCGTCATAAAGAGTGGCGAGCAGTTGCGCATCGGCCGCTTTCTTGTCGGGATGCGTGATTTGGAGCTGCCATTCTTCCTTTCCCCCCGGTTGCAGCTTATCACGGAAAGTAATCCATTTCAATTGCAGGCTCTTATCCGGGCGGGGACGGGATATCTGCACTTGCTTGGTGTATAGTTTGCTCTCGCGCATAAAGGCGAAGTTCACGGTGATGCCGTCTCCATATTCCGGTTTATAGGGATAGGTGAACTGCCGGATTTCATTATTGAGAACCATCCGTTTGGATTCAATGCGCTTGTCGCCACAGAAGACATCGTACAACAGATAGACATCTTTCTCACTGCTGCCCACATACAGGCTGACGGGATGCCCGTCATTAAACTCTGTCCCGTCCTGATAGAACCACTCCGGTGAATGTACCGGCAGGTGACGGTCTGCCAACGAAAAGAGAATGAAATCCTGCCTTGCCGTGCAGGTTCTTCCCTGCCCGTCGAGGGCTGACACTTCCATAGTGTAACGTCCCGGAGCAAGGGCCAGTATATCATCGGGCACAAAAGAGCGGCGGGTTTCTACTGTGCGGCGGCATACCTCATTGGTTTTGTTTCCTTTTTCGTCCAAAGCATACACCACGCAAGTGGCTTGAAGCGTTACGGGCTGCCGGCTTAGATTCATAGCCAGCACCTGTATGGACTCCCGTTTCTCGCGAGCCACCTTTGGGCGCAGACCTTTAATCTGCAAGGCTACGGACTGTTGCCCTACCGGTAACGACAAAGTACCGCTTTCCACCTCTCCGGTCAGGTTGATGACCTCAGCCGTTATTTTATAGGTGTAGTAACGCCCCGGCCGGTCGGGCTTGAAATCATCCGGTTTGCGCAGAAAGACCGGGAAGCGGAAGTTACCGGCTGCATCAGTCTGCACTTCACCTACTGCCAGGACAGTTTCATGGTCCGAAATCCTCCAGAATTCATTCTCCGAACGGGTGAGTTTATAATTGAGTCTGCACAATCCTACCGGAGCGCCTGCAAATGTTTTTGCTTCGCCGCTAACTAATACGGTATCTCCCACGTTATAAGTAGCCTGATAAGGATGGAAGACTACATCAAACGTCGGTCGCTTGTATTCATCCACACGGATATAACGGTTTTCACCGCTTTCTACCGACAGTTCAAACTCTCCCGGGAGAAGTGTTTCGGGAAGCATAAAGTCGCCGTAAAAGGCCCCGAATTCGTCTGTAGCAAGAGATAGTTTGCCAATCTCCTGCCGGTTGGCATCCCGCAGCACCACATCCTTGCGGACTCTTGAGAAGACACGTATCGAATCACCCGATTGCTCATACGCTATCCCCGAAACATGCACCACCTGCCCGGGACGGTATAAAGCCCGGTCGGTGAAGAGGGAAACATGCCTTTCCCACTTCCGGGAGGCGGGCACATTATATCCCGCACCCGAGAAACCGGCATAGCTGATTTCCATATAGTCGGCACCCGGCTTACGGACGTTTATTCCCAGCCAGTTTCTTTCATCGGGCGGGGTGAGGGTAACAGTTCCTTTGCTGTCCGCAGGATATGCTTTGACCAAACGATAACCTTCTCCCTGCAACACACGGTAATAAGCTACTTCCGTGCCTGCCACCGGATGTCCCGTCAGGCGGTCGATGATATTGATTTCCTGTTTTCCGCCGGGCAATCCCAAGGATATGGCTTGCAGGGAGGAAACATAAGCTTTTCCATAAGCTGTATACTTGCTATGGCCGTCGGGGATAGATTTTAATATGTAAATGCCTTCGGTGGGAAATTTATAACGCAGCAAGGTATCTGTTTCCATATAATCCGGGGTGGCTGCCAGTTGGTAATGGCGGGTGCCGACCAGTTTGCCGTATTGACTTACGGTGGAAGCTGTTATTTCCCTTTCCAAAATATTGCTCGTGACGGGCAGGTTCATCCGGTAAAGTTCTACGGTCAGCCCGGTCAGATTGCGGTATTTTACTTTCAAATCCACTTCCCTTGCCGGGTAGGCAAAGGGGATTTCTACCATCAGCCGGGGAGTGAGCACTTCGGCAGCTTGTTCTTTCAAATCATTGGCAGAGGGTGATTGGGGGTATTTTTTAAGTCCGGTTTGGGCGGCATGCAGTTTGGCGGTATAATCCTGCATTCTGTCGTAGCACTCTGCCAGTTGGCAATATACCTCTCCGCAAAGCGGGGAAGCGGAGAACTCTTCGGCCCATTGTTTCAGGAGGATTATTACTTGTTCGTCGGTCAGCCTCAGCTTTTCATTTACACCGCCGCGGCTGATGTCATTCCCTTGGTAATTCAGTTTATCGAGCATTAGCAATAGGCGGGCATCCGTCATGCCTTGCTGTTGGTAGAAGTCAATCAGCCCGTCATAAATGGACAATATCTCGGTTTGTATTTTCTCGGCTAACACGGGATTGACAATGAAATAACCACTCAGCCGCGAGATGGCCTGCCGGGCAAGCAACTGATACATATTGTCGCCGCAATACTTCCCGCTCAGCTCTTTGCTGACAGTCATCGGGTGGTAATCCGCAGCGGACTTCCGTGAAAGCAGGTCTTTATCTTGCAGTGAAAGGCGGAAATAAGCAATGGCAGCGTCTATGGCAGCCTCATCCCTCTTGCCGGTATCGAGAGTGTAGTATCCCAGCAGATGATTCAGTATGGCTTTATAAACCGGGTCTTTTTCTTCCGCCACCCAGGTTTTCAGTCCGGATAATTCACGGTCCAGACTATCGGGGGTGACGTTGATAGATAAGGATGCTTTTGTCAGATGGGCTCTCATCATCTGGGGCATGTTCTTTTCCTGTTTGGCGTGCTCGTAAATCTTTTGCAATTCTTTGATTGCAGATTTAGGTAACTGCTTTTGTTCCAGAGCTTCAACTTGTTTCCACATTTGTTCGTACGACTGAGCGGAAACCCGAAGCGGCAGGCAGATAAGAATGCTTATGATGCCAGCCCAATAAAACATATTTTTCATCTGTGTTTTGATTAATGTCCGACAATTAACAGGTTCATTCACAAAGATATATTTTTTATCCGTAGGGTAGTAAAGCTGTTCAGACTTAATAACATAACAAATGCCAATAACATGTGTCCTCATAAAAGCGAACAAAGAAATTTACTACAGTCTCAATGAAGGAATACTCGTTTTATTTCCGGAGAATGATTTGCATAATGTATAATATAATAAGACAGAAAAGGTTATCTGTGTTTCAACATATAGAAGCAAAAGGTTACCTTTGCAGCACAAAAGAGCCATAAATAAGAGTTCTAAAGAAACAACCGATATGTATAACAAAATTCTATAGAGCATGAAACATTTAAAAATTGCATTTATCGTAATAGCCGTATGCGCCGTTGCCTGGTGCGGATTACGCATTTATGCCAAGCATTTTTACAACAAAGAACCTCAAGCGGAGTATTTCTATCTTTCGGAAATACCTGTGAAACCTTCGCAGTTTGAGGCTGATTTTGAGGAGATACACCAGATAGTAATGGAAAACTATTCACTATACCAAGCCAAACATCTGAATATGGATTCATTATACCAGACATACATCACCCGTGTCCGCCAGGCACAAACCACCACAGACTATGGATTGGCAGTACAAGAGTACATTTCCGCCTTACAGTGCAGTCATGCCATTTCCTGCTTCAGGACGTACACGGCGAGACAATTTCCGGTCCTCATACAAGATTCCTTATACATCAACAAGCCCAATGCCTATCTGGCACAACACGGGTTCAAGGATAAAGACTGCATCATAGCCATCAGCAAAGTTCCTTATAAAGAGTGGATTAATCAGCACGAAAAATATGCCGAGTCGTCAACTGACGCATGGAGGCATCTGAAATCAGCTCGTTACGCATTCACCAGCTATGCCGACACCCTCCGAGACTATACGTTACTGAGAAAGGGCGATACACTGACAATCTCTTTACCCTTGAAACGAAGAGACTACTTCTCTGATGAAAAAGAGGTAACCGTAGAAACCAAAGTTTTGCAAGACAGCATCGGCTATCTGGCCATCAACACCATGATGTCCCCCGTGCTGGAAGATTTCAAAACAGCCTATCCTCAAATAAAAGACCTTCCCTATCTCATTATAGACATCCGCCAAAACGGAGGAGGCAACAGCGGCAACGGGCGGGATATTTGCAAATATTTTATCCGGAAAGAGCAACCGCATTGCGTCAGCAGGCAACAGATAATGCAACCCGAAGCAGATGCTTATAAAGGGAAAATCTATCTGCTGACCGGCACTTTCACCTGCTCTGCCGCCGAAAGTTTCACAATAGATATGAAAGAAAGCGGAAACGTAACACTTGTCGGTGAAGCCACTGGAGGAGACACCGGCAATGGTCCCCGCACATTCAGGACAAAACACGGTACTTATTTGCGAATACCCACCCGTCAACCGGATTTATCACCAAAAGGATTTCCTATGGAAGGGATGGGAATTCCTCCCCATCATCAAGTATCACAAACAATTGCCGACTTCATGAACGATGAAGACACCGCTTTGAAATATACCTGCGGGCTTATAACCAAAAGATAAGCTTCTTTCTCTATACAGATAGTGGAGGAGCATAGTGAAAAATAACAAAAAGCCGGATACCCGAGAAATACATTCTCCGTATCCGGCTTTCAATAGTGCTTGTATACTTATTTTGTACTTGCCAGCATCAAAGTCGCATTGGTATCGTTCAATTCGTAAACACTTTTTTGGATGTTGCTGTCGTAAGCGTTGCTCTTGGAGTTCCAACGGGCGTAGTTCACTTCTATTTCATTATTGCTATATTCCATATTCATTTTGAAGTAAGGAACCCAAGCTTCTTTTACGCTGTCCCATTTGGAAGCTTCCTTGCTGGTTACGCGATTTTCGTTATCGTAAGTATACGTGTAACGGAGGTGGCGGAACAGACGTCCGTCTTCGTTCTTGAAGATAGTCTTCGCGGTCATCAGTTCACCGGTCATCTCTTCGTTCTTTAC
>USSR01000228.1 GCA_900557355.1 uncultured Bacteroides sp. | reverse complement strand
TGTTGCTAAGAAAGACACAATCCATGGCAATCAGGGAAATGAAACTATTGATTCTTCCATTCCCCAAAAAGAAGAAAATGAAAAGAACACTGCCGACAGCATTGCCGGTGATACTCACCGCCCGGAATACTACCTGACACAAATTCCGTTGACAGAAGAAGCTATGCAAGCCTCAAACACACTGTTATCAGAAGCCTTATATGGTGCCGGAATGATTTTCAAGGATCGTATGCAGGATTTCAAACGGGCAGAAGCTGCGTTTGAACGACTGGTACGCGAGTTCCCTGACTTTGCACAAGCGGATGAAGCATATTATCAGTTATTCCTGACCGAACTGGCTCTAAATTATTATGGAGAACTTCCTGCCCTGCAACGTGCAGAGAAATATAAGGCCGAACTTATCGCCCGGTTCCCCAAAAGCCGCTATGCCAAGACACTAGCCGACCCGGACTTTGCTGAAAATGCCGTATATGGCAAACAACGTGAGGACTCCCTCTATGCCCGTGCTTACAAACATTTCCAACTGGGTGATACAACCACCGTACGTGCAGCCGAACATCTTTCTGCCGAGATATACCCTCTGGGGCAACATCGTCCCAAATTTATGTTCCTCAATGCCGTCACCCGGCTACAGGGAGGGGAAACTGATCAGTTCCTTGCTATCCTGAAAGAGCTTGTACAGCAATATCCGCAAAATGAAATCACGGATCTGGCTGCCCATATTCTGAAAGGGGTACAGGAAGGACGCCTGCTGTCTCACGACAGCCATACATTTGGCTCCATCTGGCAACGGCGGAATGCTGAGCTTGCCGAAGCTGGCAAGTTAACGGGCGACAGTCTGAGCGGTAGCGTTATTCTTCCTCCGGACAGCGCATTCAGTACAGAGCGCAACACACCGTTCCTTTTTATCCTGGCTTACGAAGAAGGAAAGGTAAATGAGAACATGCTACTGTTTGAAGTGGCACGCTATAACTTCTCCACTTTCCTGGTGAAAAACTTCGACCTTGCGTTTGCTCACGAACGGGGCATTGGCATGCTGCAAATCCGACCATTCAGTAACTACGATGAGGCGCAGCAATACTTCCGCCGTCTTTATGCCAATCCCGAAATGGCTACACGACTCAGTGGTATGCGTGCCATACTCATATCGGAAGCCAACTACGAACAACTGATTAAACAGTATAGTTTCGACGATTACGATACCTTCTACCGTGCACACTTCTCTTCTATACCGGAACCTGAGTTAAAAGGTTACACGCTGGATGAGCCACTACTGAACCTGTCAACAGAGGAAGAAGAACGGCAAAAAGAAGAAAATCTGCCTATGGAAGAGGATGACCCGGAAAATGGTGTTATCTTTGAGGACTGAAAAAGTGAGTAGTATTATGAAGAAAGATAAACTCCTTTGGGTAGACGATGAGATCAGCTTGCTGCGACCGCACATCCTGTTTCTGGAAGGCAAAGGTTACGAAGTAGACACCGTAACCAACGGACAGGATGCACTGGACCGTTGCCGTGCTACCACCTATGACCTGATCTTTCTGGATGAAAACATGCCTGGGCTGAGCGGCCTGCAAACCCTGGCTTTGATAAAAGATATCTGCCCCACCGTCCCCGTGGTCATGATCACCAAGAGCGAAGAGGAAAATATCATGGACATGGCTATCGGTCAGAAAATTGCAGATTACCTGATCAAGCCCGTCAATCCCAATCAAATATTATTATCGCTAAAGAAGAACCTTCACCGCCGGGATATTGTCAGCGAAGCCGCACAAACCGGTTACCAGCAGAGTTTCGGTAAGATAGGCATGCAGATTAATGACTCACTGACTGCAGCCGACTGGATGGAATTATATCGCCGCCTTGTTTATTGGGAACTGGAACTGGAAGCTACAGACAGCCCCATGAGCGAAATGCTTGCCATGCAGAAAACAGAGGCCAACAGTGCTTTTGCGAAATTCATCAAAAGGAACTATGCAGATTGGGTATCAACCAAAGATGCACCTGCCGACCGTCCCCTAATGAGTCCTGATCTCTTCAAGCGTATTCTTTTCCCAGCACTGGACAAAGGCGAGAAGGTTTTCTTCATAGTACTCGATAATTTCCGTTACGACCAGTGGCGCGTACTTGCCGACGAATTATCCGGTCTGTTCAATATAGACGAGCAACTCTATTTCAGCATTCTGCCCACTGCCACACAATATGCCCGTAACGCTATTTTTTCCGGTCTGATGCCTGACCAGATAGCCAAACTGTTTCCGGAACTGTGGGTAGATGAAGACGAAGAAGAAAACAAAAACCTGAACGAGGCTCCACTTATACGTACTATCATTGAGCGCTATCGCCGCAACGATACATTCTCTTATCATAAAATCAATGATGCAGCCGGTGCAGAACGCTTACTAGCACAACTTCCTACCCTGGCACAGAATGACTTAAACGTTGCCGTATTCAATTTCATCGATATGTTGAGCCATAGCCGTACAGAGAGTAAAATGATACGTGAACTCGCTTCTACTGAAGCTGCCTATCGCAGCATTACCCTTTCATGGTTCCGACATTCACCCTTGAGCGATCTTCTGAAAGCGCTCGCATCCCGTCAATATCGTGTCATTATCACGACCGACCACGGCAGTATCCGCGTAGATAACCCTGTAAAAGTACAGAGCAACAGTAAGGAAATCAATGCTAACCTGCGCTATAAGCTATCACGTAATATGGCATACAACCCCAAACAGGTATTTGAAATCACCCGCCCGGCCGAGATACACCTTCCCTCACCCAATGTGAGTACGCGCTATATCTTTGCCACAGGACGCGATTTCTTTGCCTACCCCAATAATTACAACCATTATGTCAGTTACTACACCGATACCTTCCAGCACGGAGGTATTTCGATGGAGGAAATGATAATCCCGCTCATCACACTGAGCGGACGAAGCTGAAAGTAAATTGTAAATTCAATCTAATATGGAAATTAAAATTCAATCTCTGGACCATATCCATGAAGCCGCCCGCGAGTTTATCGCTGCTATGGGCGACAACACTGTTTTTGCTCTCTATGGAAAGATGGGAGCTGGTAAAACTACTTTTGTCAAAGCACTTTGTCAGGAACTGGGTGTTGAAGATGTCGTTACATCACCCACCTTTGCCGTTATCAACGAGTATCGATCGGACATAGCGGGAGAACTCATTTACCATTTCGATTTCTATCGTATCAAGAAGCTGGAAGAAGTATATGATATGGGTTATGAGGATTATTTCTACAGTGGGGCACTCTGTTTCATTGAATGGCCGGAGCTGGTAGAAGAACTGTTGCCGGGCAATACAGTGAAAGTAACCATCGAAGAGCTGGAAAATGGTTCACGCAAGTTGACAATGGAAAATCAAGGTTAATATCTTATGAGTCAATACATCGTACAAGGCATCTTTGCAGTGGCCGGCATCATTTCATTACTGGCAGCAATATTGGACTGGGAGTGGTTCTTCACTGCTCGCAATACACAATTCGCTGTAAAAAGTGTGGGAAGAAAACGTGCCCGGTTATTCTATGGTGTACTGGGAGTTATTCTTATCGGAATGTCGGTGTTCTTCTTTCTGAATACACCGCCGGTATAATTTTTTAGACGCAGAAACTGCAACACCTGCATTATCTGCGTCTAAAAACTCAAGGATTCTATTGCCATCCTCCGCCAAGTGCTTTATATAGCCGCACCAACGTTATCTGCTTATCCCGTATCGCATTGCTTAAACCTATCTGGGCATCAAAATATCCACGTTGTGCATCCAGCACATCCAAATATCCGATCACTCCGTTGATATACTGTAACTGCGCCAACTCTACATTACTCCGTGCCGCTTGTTCCAGTTGTAGACGCGATTCATAAATCTCTTTGATTTTACTGAAATCCACAATGGCATTCCGCGCATCCTTAAATGCTGTCAATACTGATTTCTCATAAGAATACACCTCTTGTTCATAAGCTGCTTTCTTTGCTTTTAACATTGCGCGGTTCTTTCCCATAGCAAACAAGGGCGTCAGTAATGATCCGCTCAAAAAATGATATGGTGATTTCAGGAAATCCGAGAACTCAGCACTCTCCAAACCATAATGCGCTGTCAAAGCCAAACGAGGAAACATATTGGTATATGCAAGCCCCACTGATGCATTGGCTGCAATCAACTTCTGTTCCGCCTGACGTACGTCCGGACGACGCTCCAATAATGTGGAAGGAAGCCCAACAGGAAGGTTTTCCGGTAATTTCACTTCTTCCGGCAATACTGAACGTGCAATCTTCTGCGGATAATCACCAGCCAGAAACGCAATATCATTCTCTTTTATGGAAATCTTTCGCTCCAGATCCGGCACCAAGGTTGCAGTACGTGCCAATTCTACCTGTGCCTGTTGATAAGAAGTCTCCGAAGTCAGTCCGCCTTCAAAACGAAGCTTTGCCAAACGAACTCCCTCTTTACGGGCATTCAGTGTCTGCCGCACAATAGCCAATTCATTATCCAAGGCTACCAATTCAAAATACGCCTGAGCCACTTCTGCCACCAGACTCATTTTTAGTGCCCGTTGTGCTTCTATCGAGCCCAGGAAATCTGCCATACTCTTATCTTTTGCCCAACGCAGGTTTCCCCAAAGATCTACTTCCCATGAGACTATTGCTTTGGCTTCATAACTCCGGTCCGAACTGTAATTATCTCCGCCATAATTCTCCGCCTCCTTATCTGCATACAGTTTTCCACTGACTTGTGGGAAAAGATTAGCAAAGTCAATGCGTTTCATTGCGGCCAACTCCTTTACCCGGGCAGCAGCAATTTTCATATCTTTATTATATTCAAGAGTACGCTCAATAAGTGCTTGCAGCGTGGTATCAGTATAGAGTTCCCACCATTGCCGGTCGGCAATAGAAAGTGTGTCCTGTTCTGTAGAGTCAAGTTGCTGCGGCAAATTCAACTCCGGACGTGCATAGTGTTTACCCAACTGGCAGGAACTGAACGCCAGTACCACCACCATTATCATACCATATATTGTATATTTTCTTTTCATAACTTATCGTTTAAATCGCTTCGTAACTTTCTTAATATTCGCGCTTTTCGCTTTTGCCTTCGCCTTATAAATCAGTACGAAGAAGAACGGGACTAAAAGAATACCTACCGTTACAGCCAGAATCATTCCGAAGAATACACCTGTACCAATAGCCTGACGGCTTGCCGAACCCGGTCCACTGGCAATCACCATCGGCAGCATACCAAGGATAAATGCCAAAGATGTCATCAAGATAGGACGAAAGCGCAACTGTGATGCATGCAAAGCTGCTTTAACTACATTCGCACCACGGTCTACCTGTTCCTTAGCAAATTCTACAATCAAGATTGCATTCTTTGCCGCCAGTCCGACTAGCATAACCAGCCCGATCTGGAAATAGACATCATTCTCCAAACCGCAAGTCCATACTCCGAGATAAGCTCCCAATGCGGCAATCGGCAATGAAAGTAATACCGCAATCGGCACTGTCCAACTCTCGTAAAGGGCAGCCAGGAAGAGGAATACAAACAGGAATACCAGTGCCAACACCATTGCCGTCTGTCCGCCAGCCTGCTTCTCCTGATATGAAAGTCCGCTCCATTCCACACCTATGTTCTCCGGCAAATGCTCACGGGCAATCTGCTCAATAATCTCCATTGCCTGACCGGAACTATAACCGTCGGCCGCTCCACCACGGATCACAGCACTGTTGAACATGTTGAAACGCTTGATGCTACCCGGCCCCGTGGTATATGAGGTAGTTCCGAGGGAAGTTAGCGGTATCATCACATTATCCGCCCCACGTACAAAGAACAGGTTAATATTTTCCTTGTGTTCCCTGTAAGGTGCTTCAGCCTGGATATATACACGATAAATACGGTTAAACATATTGAAGTCATTTACATATACCGAACCAGTATAAGCTTTCATGGTTGAAAACACATCTGCCAGCGGTACACCTGCCAGTTTCACCTTATCACGGTCTACATCGAAATAGAGCTGCGGGATATCTGCCTGCAAAGATGATGATAACCCGGATAATTCCTTGCGTTGTGAAGCGTAATACATCAACGTATCCGTCGCTTGTACCAGATTATCAAAAGTAGCGTCTCCACGTGCTTCGAGTTGCATCTCGAAACCACCCGAACTTCCCAGCCCCGGGATAACCGGCGGTGTGGAAAGATATACCTTACACTCGGGATACTCCTGCAAATCCTTTTTCACCTGAGCCATTACCTCATCGATAGTCTGTCCGTCACGTGCACCCCACGGTTTCAGAATAACTGTCAGTTCACTACGTGCCTGACTGCTACCCACACGGGGGCTACTACCTACTACACTCTGAACATACTCTACAGCCGGATTCAACATCAGATATTCTATAGCACGTTCCGATATGATTCGCGTACGCTCCAGCGTCGCACCTTCAGGCAATTCCAATTCCACTTTAAAGTATCCTTGATCTTCTACAGGCAAGAAACTAGTCGGTATCAGGCGGTTTATCAATAAAATAGCTACCAATATCACACCAAATGCACTCAATACCCTGCGGGGATTGCCTATCACACGTGAAATCTGGCGAACATACTTACGGTTACCCATATTCAGTGCATAGTTGATATAGCGGAATACAATATTCTTCCGTTTATGAGATTCCGGTTTCAATATCAATGAACACATCACCGGACTCAGAGTCAGCGCAACAACTGTAGAAAGCAATACGGAAACCACAATTGTCACCGTAAACTGACGATAAAGCTGTCCTGTGATACCACCGAGAAAACTAACCGGTACAAACACAGCTGCCAGCACCAGAGACGTAGCAATAATCGCTCCCGTCAATCCTTCCATCGCTTTCTTTGTAGCCTCGTAAGGTGGCAGTTTCTCTTCATGCATGATGCGCTCCACATTCTCTACCACCACAATGGCATCATCCACCACAATACCAATGGCAAGTACTAATCCAAGTAAGGTAAGTATATTGAGAGAGAAACCGAATATCAGCATGAAACCAAACGTACCAATCAGAGAGATAGGTACCGCCACAATCGGAATAAGGGTAGCACGCCAGCTTTGCAATGATAAGAATACTACGATAATCACCAGTATCAATGCTTCAAACAAAGTCTTGTATACTTCGTGAATAGACTCTGAAATGTAAGTAGTCATATCAAATGGAATCTCGTAACTCAATCCGTCAGGAAAGTTATTGCTGATTTCATCCATTGCCTTTTTCACATTCTCCGCCACTTCCATAGCATTGGCACCCGGAAGCATATAGATACCTAACACAGCCGCATTCTCACCATTGATGCTACTCTCCGTATTGTACGAAGAAGCCTCCAATGAGATACGTGCCACGTCACGCAAACGAATAATGGAACCATCCGCATTAGCGCGAATTACAATTTCCTCAAACTGTCCTACAGTAGAGAGACGTCCCTGCGTTGTAATAGGAATGGTAATATCCAGTCCTGCCACAGGTTGTTGTCCCAATACACCGGCTGCTGATTCACGATTCTGATCTTTCAGAGCATTCTGCAAATCGGCTACGGTCAGTCCAAAGTTTGCCAATTTATCTGGTTGCACCCAAATCTGCATAGCATAGTAACGGCTACCAATATTCGACACACGACCTACACCGGGAATACGGCGAAGTAAATCGAGCACATTCAATGTAGCAAAGTTACTCAGATAAATTTCATCAAACTTCGGATCAGAAGACCTCAGACAGATAGTCATTAACTGGCTGGCTGCCTGTTTTTCTACGGATATACCGTTTTGTACCACCTCTGCCGGAAGACGGGATTCCGCCAACTTCAAGCGGTTTTGTATTTCAACCGCTGCCAAGTCAGGATCAGCAGAAATATCAAATATAACTGTAGCTGAGAAACCACCGGAGTTTGAGCTATTGGACTCCATGTAGAGCATTCCCGGCGTTCCGTTCAACTCTTGCTCAATAGGTGTAGCTACCGCTTGGGATACCGTCAGCGCACTGGCACCGGGATACGAAGCACTAATCTTCACCACCGGCGGTGTAATCTGCGGATATTGGTCAATGGGAAGCATCGTCAGTCCGATGATACCCACAATGACAATCAGTATAGAGATGACAGCCGAAAAGACCGGTCTGTCTATAAAGAAACTTACTTTCATACGCTCTCCCCTCCCTCTTCATCTTCTTTCTTCAACAGGGCATTGTTAACTTTAACTTTCATCCCCGGACTCAGTTTATGGTATCCTTCTACCACTATTGTTTCACCCGGCACCAAACCTCTCTCCACCACTACTTGATTCTGGAACTCCGGTCCTAACTCTATAAAACGACGTTCTACAGTAGAATCACGACGCATAACAAATACATAAGCACCACCTTTTTCTATAATAACAGACTTCAGAGGAACCACTGTTGCATTCTCCCGCACATCCAGCAATAGCTTCACTTTAGTAAACTGACCCGGAAGCAATACGTGTTTCGGATTAGGCATTTCGGCACGAACAGAGAAAGTACCGGTACGTGGATCAACCTGTGGTTCGGCAAAGTCAACCAAGCCTTTGAAAGGATAAACTGTATTATCGGCAAGTGTAATAGAAATATTCGGCTGCCAGGAACGGGTAGAATCTTTCTGTCCCAGATTCACGTTGCGTTCCTTGGTTTTCAGATAGTCTAATGCTGTCATACTGAAATCTACCAGTACCGTATCGCTTTTCACGATATTGGCAAGCAATGACTTGCCACCCGTACCGACCAATGTGCCAAGGTCTACATACCGTTCACTGATGTGCCCGGCTAGCGGAGAGCGAACCACTGTATATCCAAGTTCCAACTCTGCCTGGTCAAGATCAGCCTGACTCATAGCAACGCTAGCCACTGCCGTTTCATAAGCAGCCACCGCGTTATCCAAATCTAATTGACTGGCAGCATTTTGTTCATACAAAGGGCGAATACGCTCCAAATCACGTTGTGCTTTTTTAGCTTGTGCTTTATCTTTTTTCAGCTGTGCACGAGCCTTATCCGCTTTAGCACGATACTGATCCTGATTGATAACAAACAAAACTTGATTCTTCGTCACATAAGTACCTTCTTCGAAAAGCATATTTTCCAGATACCCTTCTACGCGGGCACGCACTTCTACAAACTGTTGGGCACGAACACGTCCCACGTATTCACCATAGATTTCGACATCATCTTGTGCCACCGGTTCCACAGCTACTACCGGAAGATCCGGTGCAGGTGCCGGACGATGAGTAATAAACCAGTAAATCGCTACTAACAGTACTATACCAGT
>USSR01000227.1 GCA_900557355.1 uncultured Bacteroides sp. | reverse complement strand
AGACCCACACACGGATTAGGCAGGCTCTCCCAAGGCCCCCAAATGGAAGTCGCTCTGGACAGACGCGCTGCATTAGGTTTCCAACCGGTGCAGCCCGAAGTAATCATCCAATATACCCCTTCTTTCTTGAATATGGCAGGCGCTTCATTATGCCCGCCAGGCAATATACGGACATACTTATCCGTATGATACAGATAATCTTCCGTCAATTCCGCAATATGCAAAGTATGGTTTTCTTCAGAAGAGAAAATGTGATAAGCCTTGCCGTCATCATCTACAAACAGTGTCATATCGCGTGCCATCTGACCGGTTTTCATATCCCGCGCCACACACATGCCGTCTATCACATTCTGTTTCCACTCCTTGCCCTTACGACTGAAATCCTTGAACGAACGAGCTTTGGCTATTTCTACCTCCGACATGTTCTGAGGCCACACACCAGGACATGAACGACTGGCATACAGAAAACGGAACGGACCGATAGGCGTATCACTTTCTGCAACTCCGTATTCAGCGGCAGCATACCCCTGCCCTTTCAGCTCTAAATGAAACCACATCACAAATTTTTTCGTTTTCTCATTATATATCACTTTAGGGCGTTCTATCACACAGCCCTTCTCTATCTTATGCCCGCTACCCGAGGGCATCACCGGTAAGGCAACACCTTCATTCTTCCAATTGTATAAATCAGTTGAAGAATATACCCTGACACCGACCAATGCCGAACTGCTATGTTCGCTCTTATGCTCTCCATACCAATAATAAGTACCATTGTGATAAAGGATGCCACCCCCGTGAGCATTGATATGCACACCGTCCGTATCTTCCCATATTTTTCCGGGATGAAAAGCCGTATACGGTTCTTTCTTCTTTTGATAAACACGTACATAATCGATTTCATAACGTAGGGGTAACAGTGATTCGTCCACTTCACCGCCATTGCCGCCCATGGCCAGATTCAATAAAATATAATGCGGTGTCTTGAACGGATTAATGTGATTGCCCTCGCTCCCGTTTACAGTGGTCGAAAGAGGAATCTCGTTCAGCAATTCATCGTCCAGATACAGGCGGATAAACTCCTGATCCCAATCCATACGCCATACGTGAAACTTAGCAGCCCATTCAGGATCTCTACTGATAAACTTGGCATAAGGCAGTTTGGAACTATTCCATTTAGGGATATCTTTCCGGTTTGTGCCCCAAGCTGCATTTGCCAGAATATGTGGTTCGCCACCTATTTTATAATACTCCATAATGTCTATTTCGCCACACGAAGGCCACGGCTTCTGTATGCCCAGTGTCCAGATAGCCGGCCAGGCTCCGGAAGCTACCGGTATTTTGGCACGTACTTCAAAACGTCCGTATAAAAACTCCCGCTTACCCCGAGTCTGAACAGACGATGAAGTATACTCCGCAAACTCCCTGCTCTCTCTCCACGACTTGCCGTCGGCATTATAGTCCGGATTCTTCACCCGTTCTTTTCTTCCTTCTATCACCAGAAACCCATCCTTGCATTCCGCATTTTGCGACTGATACCATTGTAACTCCTTGTTGCGTACGAAACCTTCTTCAAAGATCCAAGAATCAGGGTCAGGGACACCGTCTTTGTCAAATTCATCATGCCACACAAGTTCCCAACCTTCATACTCCGTCGGTTTCTCCTGGCCACATCCTGCCAACACTGCCAGCACCATACCCATCATACAGTTTTTCCAATACCTTTTCAGCATATTCATCATAAATTTATCATTTAACAAACAACTTATTTCAGTTCACAGTATAAAAAGATTTCAAAGCTATCTTACAAAGAAAATAAATAGAAGGCTGACTCAGGGTTAAAATAAGACCAAAAAGCTCATCAAACCATTCATTTGCAAACCAATAACATAATTTTTGACCTGATTGACATATTTTTCAACCTAATGCGAAAACACGACTGTCTATTGACGACACCCAATCATTACAATATAGAGAGGCAACAAATTCATTTAACAAGAAAACAAACTGATAAAGAAACAAACGACTCAAAATCCACTTCTAAATGAATCAACACGAGTAGCTCTCTCAACTAAGTTTTTTTATATCATTATACATTAAATTCAGGAATAAAGTTTGTCCTGTAAATAAATAAACCTATTTTTGCCACTTATGAAATCTAATCATGAAATATAGAGTTGCGCAAAAAGATGATGAATAAACAAGAAAAATTCGAGCAGATATTCTATGAAATATTCCCAAAGGTAAAAGCCTTTGCCTGGAAAATATTGCAATCAGAAGAAGATGCGGAAGACATTGCTCAAGACGTCTTTGCCAAACTATGGAATACTCCCGAAACATGGGAAGACAAAGAAACATGGCATAACTATATATATACCATGACACGAAACCACATATTCAACTTCCTCAAACATAAAGCCGTCGAACAAAAATACCAGCAGCAATCCGAGCCCGAAGACTACAATTATTATAGTACCGATGACATCCATGACCAGCTATATGCCAAAGAACTGCAACTACTCATTAAACTTACTATAGACCGCATGCCCGAGCAAAGGCGAAAAGTATTCCTCATGAGCCGACAAGAAGATATGTCCCACACAGAAATTGCCGAACGGTTGGGAATCTCAATACGTACAGTAGAGCGTCACATTTATTTAGCGTTGGGAGAACTGAAAGAAGTCCTCTACTTATTTTTTTTCATATTTACCATTGAGTAGTCAATCTGTTTCAGTTGTGTTTATAAAGTAAACGCATCCCGCTGCTCCTTAACTGACATAAGTTAAGGCACCGATGCAGTAATCACCTTTTAAACCTAAGAAACAATAGTAATGAAAACTCTGAGACTCACTTATCACTTGGTCGCAATCCCTGCGGCCTTCTCACTTAGTGCCTGCCACACACAATCCAGCCAGCAGCAACCTACTCCACCGAATATCATCTATATATTGGCAGACGACATGGGATATGGCGATATCAATGCATTTAATCCACACTCGCAAATTCCCACTCCAACATTAGATTCGATGGCATCCGCAGGAATTATGTTCATAGCAACTCTTCAGTCAGCACTCCCACACGTTACGGCACGCTAACCGGAAGATACGCTTTTCGTTCCTCACTTAAAAAAGGAGTCTTGACCGGCTATTCTTCCCCCCTGATTGAAAAAGGACGCGAAACAATTGCATCATTCCTCAGCAACCAAGGCTACCAGACCGCCTGCATCGGGAAATGGCATCTCGGACTCGACTGGGTAAAAAAGGATGCCAAGAAACCCCTCTTTACCGGCAACGAGTGGAATGTAGAGAACACGGACAATGTAGATTACACCGCTTATATAAACGGAGGTCCCACAGACTGCGGCTTCGGCTATAGCTGCATCCTGCCCGCATCACTGGATATGCCCCCATACATATATATAGAAGACGGAAAAGTGACAGCTCCCGTAAACGGATATACGGAAGACTATCTCGAAAAAAAAGTAAGAGGTGCCCGCTATCGACATGGCGACGTGGCAGACGACTTCAATCATCAAGAATGCCTCTCCTACTTCACCCAAAAGTCAGAAGAATACATAGCCCGTGCCTCCAGGCAAGACACTCCCTATTTCCTCTATCTCGCACTGACAGCCCCCCACGCCCCATGGTTGCCGGGAGAAGAATTCAAAGGACGCTCCACTGCCGGAGCTTACGGCGACTTTGTCTGTATGATAGACGAAACCGTACGCCGCATATACACAGCCGTAGAACGTAGCGGAAAGGCAGCCAACACATTAGTCATATTTACCTCGGACAACGGATCTATGTGGCTGGAAGAAGACATCGCACAAACCGGACATCGGGCAAACGGTGCGTGGAACGGTGCCAAGTCCGACCTATGGGAAGGTGGGCACCGAATACCACTACTCGCGACATGGCCCAATGTAATCATGCCCGGAAGCCGTTCAGGACATCTGATATGCTCCACCGATTTGTTTGCTACACTTGCCGACATGCTGGGAACAACATTGCCCCCTCACACGGCCGAAGACAGTTTCAGTTTCTGGCACGAACTATCAGGCAAAAAAATAAAAAAAGAAAGCAAGGAACGGCAATCAATGGTGTATCATTCCGTAAACGGTTTCTTCGCCCTGCGTAAAAACGAATGGGTATTTGTTGACTGCAAAGGTTCCGGTGGTTGGGCATTACCTGAAGAAACAGCCGAAAAGCTGCCTGACACACAATTATACAACCTGAAAAATGATACCACCCAACTCCAAAATGTATTGATCTCTCACCCGGAAATAGCCCGGGAAATGAAAAGGGAACTGGAAGCCATTAAAACGAAAGGCTGAAAAATCACCTTGATGCATATTACCCAAAATTCAATCATCCTATAATATCATGAAAACAAATTCCCAATTATTGTTATTACTATCTCCTTTTTGTACATTCCACATAAGCATGGCACAAGATGCCTCTAAACCGAACATAATACTGATTATGGCCGACGACCTGGGATGGGGAGATGTAGGCTTCAACGGTAACACCCGTATCCAAACTCCTTGTCTGGACAGGCTATCTTCCGAAGGAGTGATATTCGATCAATTCTATTCCTCTGCCCCCCTTTCATCACCTACCCGTGCCAGTGTCCTGACCGGTAGAAACGCTTACCGAATGGGGGTGTTTGCTCCCAATGTAGGTATCCTGCGTCCGGAAGAGAAAACTTTGCCCAAGTTATTGAAAGAAAAAGGATATACGACAGGACATTTCGGTAAATGGCATTTAGGTACGCTTACCTACAAAGAAGTAGATGCCAACCGGGGACGGCCGGAAAATAAACATCTGTTCAATCCGCCATCCGAGCATGGATACGATGATGCTTTCGTGACGGAATCCAAAGTTCCCACCTTCGATCCGATGTCGGCACCCGTATCCAACAACGGACGTTTTTGGGATTATCTGCCGGAATATGAAGAACGGAAAACGTATGGAACATACTATTGGGACATCAACGGGAACAAAGTTACGGAAGAACTTCGGGGTGATGACAGCAGAATTGTCATAGACCGGACACTTCCTTTTATCGATCGTTCACTGAAACAAGGAAAACCTTTTCTAGCTACAGTCTGGTTTCATACTCCACATCTGCCTTGCGTGGCCGGTCCTGAGCATGCTGCGCTCTATAGCGATCTACCTTTGGAAGAAAGAAATTACTACGGCTGCATTACGGCAATGGACGAACAAATAGAACGCCTGGTAAACTTCCTGAAGCGGAAAGGCATCTATGAAAATACTGTTATTTTCTTCTGTAGCGACAATGGTCCCGAGCTGAACACTCCCGGAACAGCCGGTATCTTCAAAGGGAAAAAACGCTCCCTGTATGAAGGTGGCATCAGAGTTCCGGCATTTATGGTTGGAGGAAAAGGGAAATTACCTGGACATATCACACAACCTTGCAGCACATCCGATTATCTGCCCACCATCTTAGAAATAACCGGGCTATCTCAACAAGGTCTATACGAACTGGACGGAGAATCATTCCTACCTTTCCTTTCCTCAGAAAAAGCCACGCGGAAAAAGCCTCTTGTCTTCTGTTCGGGCACACAAGGAGCAGTTGTTACCTACGATTATAAATTATATTATAATAAAGGGAAGTTTGAACTGTACAAACTGCCGCAGGATCCGTCCGAACAAAATGACATCAGCGCATCTCATCCGGATGAAGTTAAAAAACTCTCTGGCTATTTACATCAGCAAATGTCTGCCTACCGAAATTCATTTGAAGGAGAAGAATATGGCACTTCTTCAGTAGAACGAATGAAACAGAAGTGGGAAGGGATATTTGCAAAGTAAGATTTAGTAAGATAAATAGTAAAACCAATCGCTTCAAATTATTATGGAAAAGTATTTTTTACCCATGTTAACCCTATGTATGAGTAGTGGTTACCTTCATGCCTCCACCCCCAAAAACCGCATGAACATCGTATTAATAATGGCCGATGACTTTGGCTATGAATGCATTGGAGCCAATGGTGGCAATTATCAGACCCCGCATATCGACAAACTCGCCGAAGAAGGCATACGGTTTGAACATTGCCACTCCAACCCGCTCAGCACCCCGAGTCGAGTACAGTTAATGACGGGTAAGTACAATGTTCACAATTATGTAGCTTTCGGCAAACTAGACAGAGGAGAGGACACTTTTGGCAACATTTTAAAAAATGCAGGATACGCAACGTGCATTGCCGGCAAATGGCAACTGGGCAAAGAGAAAGACTCACCCAAACATTTCGGTTTCGACACTTCCTGTCTGTGGCAACAGACTGCAAACGCAGTGGATGAGCAAGGACACGACACCCGTTATGCCAATCCCGTCATGGATATAAACGGTGAAACCATCGAATACCCCCAAGGCACATTCGGTCCTGATATATCTTGCGATTTTGTATTGGATTTCATAAAAAGACACAAAGAATCGCCTTTCTTTGTATATTATCCGATGGCACTGACACATTGTCCCTTTGTCTCCACACCTGACTCCGAAGAATGGTCCCCCATGCGCTCCCCCACTTATAAAGGAAATGCCGTACACTTTCCAGACATGGTGGAATATACCGACAAGTTAGTAGGGCGCATCTTAAAGCAGCTGGATGAATTACAACTTCGAGATAACACACTGATCATATTCACCGGTGACAACGGGACGGACAGCCCAGTGATCTCCATGCTAAACGGAAAGCCATACCCCGGTGGCAAAGGAAAAACCATAGACTCCGGTACACACGTACCACTGATAGTATCTTGCCCGCAAGGTGAAAAAGGGAAAGTCAACAAAGAACTGATAGACTTCACTGACTTTCTGCCGACTTTGTGTGATGTTGCCGGGATTAATCGTCCTACAACCCCGGAAACCGATGGTAAAAGCTTCTATCCGCAACTGTACGGAAAGAAAACAGAAGCAAGAAAATGGATATACTGCTGGTATGCTCCCCGGCAGGTATATGATGAAAAAGCAACAGTCTTTGCACGCGACCGGAAATATAAACTATACCGGACCGGAGAATTCTATGACATAGAAAACGATTTCTATGAAAAATCACCTATCACAAAACCCAATATGACCGGAAAACAAAAGAAAATATTCAAGGCATTGCAGACAGTGATCAACAAATATGAAGACGCTGCGAAGAAAAAAAAATAAAATTTCAAAAAAAGCCATTTACCATTGAGTAGTTACTCCTGCCTAGTTGTCTTTTCTATATAAAAGCAATAACAATGAAAGATTATATCAGACAAATCATTCGGATATTCACAAGTTCTTCTTTGGATAAGACAACCAGAAAAGAAGTGCACCAATGGTTGATAAGTCCCGAACATGCCGATGAAAAAGAGGCGGCATTGCATGAGCTATGGATAGAAACCGAAGGTCGTCCGAGCAAGAATATGCACGAATCATTGAAAGCCGTTTATCGCAAAGCAGGTGTAACCGCTTCTCAAAAAAGACAACGCTACTACCTGAAGTTCACGCGCTATGCAGCAGCCGTAACACTCTTGGTTCTGTCCGTATCTGCCACCTACTTTCTGACCAAAGCCGAATACTCAGAGATAGCTATGGTAGAAAATTACACCCGTTCCGGTGAGATGTTGTATATCGACTTGCCGGACGGAAGTAAAGTACAGACCAATTCAGGTACATTATTACTCTATCCTGAAAAATTCACAGGAAATACCCGCACGGTCTTCCTACTCGGAGAAGCTAATTTTAAGGTAAAGCCTAATCCGGAAAAGCCATTTATAGTCCGTTCCAACACACTATCAGTCACAGCTTTAGGAACAGAATTTAACGTAGCGGCCTATTCCGATAAAAATGAAATAGTAGCTACCCTGCTTGAAGGAAAAGTAAGGGTCGTATGCGGCATAGAAGGAGAAAAGTACATCCTGCATCCGGGTCAGCAAGTCTCTTATCTGAAAAATACAGGCGCAAGCTATCTGACGGATGCCAACGTGGAGGATGTCACTGCATGGCAGAGAGGTATGCTGGTTTTCCGAAGCGTCACGGTGAAAGACATGATGATCACATTGCAGAGAAAATACAATATTACAATCCAATATAACGAAGCCCGCTTCAACAACGACAAATACAATTTCCGCTTCTCCGAAAAAGCAACTATTCAGGAAGTGTTTGCCGTTATGAAAGAAGTTATCGGTGGATTTGAGTATACTGTAGAAAACGATGTATATACCATTCAATAACAGAGAAACATTGTTTAACCTTTAAATAAACAGAAAGTATGAAAAAAAATATCCGGGAAAAGGTTGCCGCCTCATCCCGGATGTGAAATCTTAACTTTTAGTATTTACATAATACTACAACTAGGAAAAAAATTCTAATATCATGAGTTTAACACTAAAAACTTTACAAAGATATGAACATATATCGATTAAAAGCTAAAATTATAACTTTTTTTTGCTGTTTGTTGCTCTCACAGGCAGTAGTTTTCGCCCAAAATGCGAAAAAAATATCCATTAAAAAAGAAAAAGTCTCTTTGAAAGAGGCATTGACCGAAATTGAAAAACAGACTAAAATGTCAGTTGCCTATAATGAATCACAATTAGGCGCCGATAAAACCATTTCACTGAATGTCGTTGACGCGACAATAGAAAAAGCCCTTGACCAAATATTGAAAGGTACAGGATTTGCTTATAAAATCCAGGGAGACCATATCATGATCGTACAAGAGCCTAAACAAGAGAAAGGAAAATCCAAGAAGATAACCGGACAGGTATTAGATGATCAAAATATGCCCCTGATTGGCGTGAACATCGTTGTAAAGGGGAAACCCGGTGTAGGTGCCATTACAAACATAGACGGAAATTTTACTCTGGAAGTGAATCAGGGAGATGCGATTGAGGTCTCATACATCGGCTATGCCCCACAAACGCTAAAAGTTACGGATAATAATATCTATAATATCCAATTGTCAGCAGACACTGAACTATTGGAAGAAGTTGTTGTAACAGCGTTAGGTATCAAGCGTAAGTCAAAAGCATTGGGATATAACCTCACTGAAGTGAAATCTGATGAAATCACTACGGTAAAAGACGCGAACTTTGTAAACTCGCTGACCGGAAAAGTAGCCGGGCTACAAATTAATAGTAGTTCTTCGGGTATCGGAGGTTCTACCAAAGTAGTGATGCGCGGTGTGAAATCTATCAGTAAAAGCAACAACGTGTTGTACGTAGTTGACGGTGTTCCTTTGAATAATACAAATGGAGGCGATGTCGAAAAGAACCAAGGTTTTTATACTGCAGCTCCCAAAGGTGAAGGCATTGCCGACTTTAACCCGGAAGACATCGAGAGTATGTCAGTATTGACAGGTCCTGCGGCAGCGGCGCTTTAC
>USSR01000226.1 GCA_900557355.1 uncultured Bacteroides sp. | reverse complement strand
CGGTCATCGGTACTGATTTTTATCCGACGATACTCGACTTTGCCGGGCTTTCGGCAGTGCCCGAACAACACAGGGATGGAGTCAGTTTGATGCCTGTGGTCAGAGATGGAAAGACACCCGGCCGTTCCTTGTTCTGGCACTATCCGCATTATGGAAATCAGGGAGGTGAGCCCTCATCCATCATTCGTCGGGGAGATTGGAAGTTGATTTATTATTATGAAGACCAGCGTTGCGAATTATATAATTTAGCGATGGATATAAGTGAGAGCGAACCACTTAATATTCAATATCCTGAGAAAGTTAGAGAACTGAAAACATTGCTTGATGCTTGGTTGATTGAAGTTGATGCGAAATTACCTGTTGCAGATTCTGAATATAATCCTCTGAAAGAAGCTCAGGTGAAATTGACGTGGCGGACGGCTGTGCTGCAGAAGCAGGAGAAACTTCGTAAGCAAATGCTTTCTCCTGATTGGAAACCAAATAAAGATTGGTGGGGGAGTATGGTTACTATAGATTAAATTAAGAACATGAGTACAACTATAATGCCTTTTTCCCGCCCGCTCTATGTAATGTTGAAGCCTGTGGGTGCCGTTTGTAATCTTGCATGTGATTATTGTTATTATCTTGAAAAGTCAAATCTTTATAAGGACTTACCTAAACATGTGATGAGCGAAGAACTCTTAGAAAAGTTTATCGAGCAGTATCTTAATTCTCAGACGATGCCCCAGGTTCTTTTCACCTGGCATGGCGGAGAGACGCTGATGCGTCCTGTCTCTTTTTATAAGAAAGCGATGGAACTACAGAAGAAGTACGGGGGTGGACGAACCATCGATAACTGTATACAGACTAACGGTACTTTACTGACTGATGAATGGTGTGAATTTTTTCGTGAGCACAATTGGCTTGTCGGTATCTCTATAGATGGTCCTCAGGAGTTTCATGATGAATATAGACATAACAGGCAGGGCATGCCTTCTTTTGTGAAAGTGATGCATGGCATAAGTTTGCTGAAGAAGCACGGTGTTGAGTGGAACGGGATGGCCGTTGTGAATGATTATAATGCCGATTATCCTTTGGAGTTTTATCATTTTTTTAAAGAACTGGATTGCCGTTATATTCAGTTTACTCCTATTGTGGAACGTCTTTTTTCTCATCGTGATGGACGTCATCTGGCTTCGACTTCTCAATCCGGTGCTGTTGATCTTGCCGATTTTTCAGTGAGTCCTGAGCAATGGGGTAATTTCTTATGTACGATTTTCGATGAATGGGTTCGTGCAGATGTGGGGAGTTTTTATATTCAGTTATTCGACTCCACATTGGCTAATTGGATGGGTGAACAGCCCGGGGTTTGTACGATGTCTCGTAACTGTGGTCATGCGGGTGTGATGGAGTTCAACGGAGATGTTTATTCATGTGATCATTTTGTATTCCCTGAGTTTAAACTAGGTAATATTCATACTCAAACGCTGACTGAAATGATGTATGGCGAACGTCAGGCTGCTTTCGGTCGGATGAAGCATGAATCGTTACCTACGCAATGTAAAGAATGTGAATTTTTGTTTGCTTGTAATGGTGAATGCCCGAAGAATCGTTTCTGCAGGACTTCTTCCGGTGAAGAGGGTTTGAACTATTTGTGCCGTGGGTATTATCGTTTCTTTAAGCATGTGGCTCCGTATATGGATTATATGAAAAATGAATTGATGCATGAGCGTGCACCAGCGAATGTGATGCATATGGTGAATAAAAGTTGAAAGAGAGAGTTGTGAATATTCTACTTCTGGCAAGGTGTGCTATGCCATCAACGGACATCTTACCATTTGCTATAAATCCAAGAATCGAATTAAGTTAACCCTTATTTTTCTTTTTGTATGCACTGGGAGTTTCTCCTATAAGTTTGAAGAATACTTTGGAGAAGTGATACTGATCATAGAAGCCCAGAGAATCTGCAATCTCTTTAATTTTCATGTTTGAAAAGTCAAGCAATTGGCAGGCTTTTTGGATTTTCAGTTGATTGAAGTAATTCAGTGGAGTATGGCCGGATTTCTTCTGAAATATCTGTCCGAAGTGTGAAGGGGAGTATTGTACGCTGTTGGCAATATCTTCAAGGGTGAGCTTTTTCTCAAGATTCTTTCTCATGTAGCTGATGGACTCCTGGATTATATCTCCCTGTATCACTTTATTGATTTCTCTGAATTGTGGGATAAATCTGAATGAACCAAGAAAATGCCAGAGGCAAAGAGTGGTATATTGTAGGTTTTCTATGCTATATCCCATCTCCAAATTTTGATATATTTCTTCAAATAACTGAATTCTGTCTTGAAAGCGTGCATTAGGTGATTCATCTATGGTATGCACTTTGTTATAAAACGAATTGAATACATTACTTTTTTCTCCTGTGAAGTGTATCCAATAAATACTCCATGGGTGCTGCTCAGCTGCGGCATAGATGTGTGGAATTCCTGCTTGTATGATAAAAAACTGGTCTTTACTTACTTTGGTACGTTGATTGTTTATACTATACCAGCCTTCGCCTTCGGTACAATAGATAAGTATATGCTGTTTGGAACCGTATTTCCGGGCTATGTAATGACCGGTGGCATGAGGATAAACACCTATGTCTGTAATATGTAGAAGTTGAGTCAATTCGTTCTGCCTCAAGATTTCTTTGATGGCGGGAGGAAGTACGATTGCTTTCTGATTTGGAAACCCTTCTTTTTTTCGTTCCATAGTATTAATTTGGATTAATTAGTGCTATACTGTTATGCAAAAGTAGTATATAATATTATTCTGAGCAATGCCGGCAGAGAAATTTTACATCATAAACATTCTTTCTTACATTTTGGAGCTTGTTTTTTTTCCCCACTTTTGCATCATAAGAAAATAGGAATATTTTATGAAAAAGAGACTATTGATAATTGCGCTTTTAATGTGGGGACTTGGTATCTATGGCCAGATAATTAATTTGTCCGGTAAGTGGAGTTTTGAAACGGATTCCGACGATAAAGGAATCATGGAGCAATGGCAATGCCGAAGCTTGAAAGATTCTATTGCACTGCCGGGAGCCATGCATGCTCAAGGGAAGGGAAATGAAGTTACTGCCAATACCAAATGGTATTCGGGAGCTTTATCAGCCATCTGGTATACTCACCCTATGTATGCCAAGTACAGAGAAAAAGGAAATGTGAAAATCTTCGATTTCTTACAGCCCGATTCCTATTATGTCGGTCCGGCGTGGTATTCAAGGGAGGTTTTGGTGCCGGATGATTTCAGAAACAAGCATATCGTGCTGACTCTTGAAAGAGTGCATTGGGAAAGCACGCTTTTTATAAATGGTAAGAGAGTAGGCGATAACCTGGGACTCGGAACCATGCACGAATATGATGTGACAGACTATCTCTTGCCGGGTAAAAACAAGCTTACGCTGAGAGTCAATAATGCCAAGGTGGTTGATACCGGTCGCATCCCGCATAGCACTTCCGACCAAACGATGGCTGCGTGGAACGGAATTATCGGTGAGATGAAAATCACGGCAAGGGACAGGACCTGGATTGATGAAGTGCAGGTTTACCCTCAAATCGGGCGTCGAAAGGCACTGGCAAAACTGAGGGTAGGCAATAAAACGGGAAAAGTGCAAAAGATGAAGATTAAAGCGAACCTTGATTGCTACAACACTCCGGAACCTTACTCAGAGAAGCCTTTGACCAAGACCTTCACGGTCGGTCCGGACGGATTTTCTGAAGTAGAATTGGAACTTCCGCTTTCTGAGAAAATGCAGTTGTGGGATGAATTCTCTCCTTCTCTTTACAGGTTGACTTTGGCGCTTTATTCAGGGAAATTCAAGGATGAAACTTCTGTAAGTTTTGGCATGCGTGAAGTTGGCGTACAAGACAAACGAATCACTCTGAATGGCACAAAGAGATGGATACGTGCTAATCTTTATTGCGGCGAAGCTCCCTTGGACGGTCTTCCCTCTGTGGACGTGAAGTGGTGGAAACGGGTATTCCTTAAACATAAGGAGTACGGGCATAATGCAGTCCGTTTCCACTCGTGGTGTCCTCCGAAAGCTGCTTTTGTAGCGGCTGACGAGACAGGTGTTTATTTGCAGCCCGAAGTTGGCGAGTGGAGTGCTGTGTATACAGACAAACAAGAACGTTTTATTAACGAAGAAGCGGAGCGGATGATACGACAATATGGAAATTTTGCGAGTTTCCTGTTTATGGCTATGGGTAATGAAAGCAGTGCCGATACCCTCAAGATGCGTCGCTTCCTAGTAAAGCAGAAAGCTGATGGGAGGAGGCTGGTGTCCGGTAAGATGAATGGGCGCCCCGATTTACCCGAGGCGGATTTTTATGTAACTCATAGTATAAAAGGGAAGAATATGCGTCATCATATAGGCTGGCCACCTACTCCTCAAAACAATTTGCTTTTCCACATCAAGCCAGGCACGAATTATGATTATGATGAAGCGATGTCTCAGTATGGTAAACCGTTCTTTTCGCATGAAGTGGGGCAATACTGTGTTTTTCCGGATTTTGAAGCTGAATTGCCCAAATATACAGGTTCGATGAAGGCCACAGTGCTTGAAATACAAAAAGACCAGTTGGAGGAACGCGGTATGTCTCATTTGGCTCCTGTGTTCACAAAAGCCACAGGAGAATGGCAGATGCGGTTGTTGAAAGCTGAATACGAGGCGCTTCTTCGTACTCCTGATATAGCCGGATTTCATTCGCTTTCTCTACAGGACTTCACGGGACAAGGAACTGCGCCTGTTGGTGTGCTCGATGCTTTTTGGGATGAAAAAAAACACGTAAGGGCAGCTGATTTTCGCAGATTCTGCGATAGTACGGTGGTGCTTGCAAGAATTCCTTCAATATTGTTGGCAGGTGGAAATAAATTTTCTGCTGGAATAGAGATTTGCCATTTCGGGGCACATTCCCTCAAGGATGCCACCCTCATCTATGATATCAGAGACGAGCAAGGGAATGTGTATCATAAAGGCAAGATTCGCATGCCGGAAATAGATAATCATTCAAGCAATCAGTCTGTGGGGCGTGTAGTTATGGAAAAGAGCTTTCCGGATAAAGCGGCAAAATATTTCTTTAACGTAAGTATCCAGGGTACTTCGGTTTCCAATCAATGGGAGTTCTGGGTTTTTCCGGAAAATGTAGAGGCTCGGCAGAAGGATGTTGTCGTAGTTCATGAGATGGATGAAAACACGATTCGCCTTCTGAAGGATGGTGGAAAGGTCTTGTGGCTGGCAGACCGTAGCAAGCTGAAAGGGAAACTGCCTTTGTGTTTTGCATCTATTTACTGGACTGCTTTCGGCTTGAACGAAGGGGAGAGTATGTGTAACAGTATTGTATGCAATCCCGCCCATCCGTTGTTTGATGGCTTTCCGACGGAAATGCATAGTAACTGGCAATGGTGGGATGTGCTGCGCTATGCCAATCCTATGGTGCTGGATGAGTTCGGGGCAGATGTTGCTTTTCCGAAAGAATATCAACCGTTGCTTCAGGTAGTGGATTCCTGGAAAATAAATCGTAAACTCGCTTTGCTGGCCGAATGTAGGGTAGGTAAGGGAAGGCTTATGATGTCAAGCATAGACTTCACTACAGACATGGATGAAAGAATGGTTTCGCGTAATCTGTATGCCAAAATACTCGATTATATGAATTCGGAACACTTTTCACCCGAATTCGAACTGACAGAGAGTGTGGTATTGTCGGTATTGGGAGGAACGGAGAATAATCTGGCAGAGATGGGCGCAAAGGTGAAAAGCCAAAACCGCAAGCAGACTCTTTTGGCACAAATGCTTGTTGACGGGGATGTGACCACCGTTTGGAACATGGTGTCCGATAAGAAAGCGCCTCAATGGATGACTGTCAATTTTACCAAAGCGGAACTGTTGAAAGGATTTCGTTTGATATTTCCGGGCAGTGTGGCGGAAGCGGTGCAGTTAAGGGTAGATATAAGCAATGATGGAAAGAACTGGCAGCCTGTTGCAACTAATAGCTCGATAGTGAATGGTAACATTCAGAATATCTTTTTCGATACGAACAGGACAGCATGCTATTTCAGGCTTTCGTTTCTTACGGATAGTATTGCCATTGGCGAGGTGGAAGCTGTTTTGACGGATATGCTTCCTGTAGAGGGATGACCTGAGAGAACAAATCTCTTTGACTGAAACAAAGAAGTTAATAATATGAATAGGAAACATTAAAAACTAAATAAATATGAGAAATACTTTTCTTTTAGCAATGATTTTTGTATTAGTGGCATGTACTCCGTCGACGGATAAAATAGATTTGTCCGGAATCTGGACAGTGCGGCTGGACAGTGCCGATGCAGGCATTGCCGAAAACTGGCCTGGGCAATTGTGGGATACTCCGATGCAGTTGCCCGGAACCACCGATGATGCCGGACTGGGAGTCCGCAGTGCATTAGAACCAGAGTTGACGAAACCGCAGCTGTTGCATTTGACCCGTCAAAACAGTTATGTGGGACCTGCATGGTATGCGCGGGAAATCAGTATTCCTGCGACATGGGAAAATAAGGATCTGATCCTTAAACTAGAGCGTGTGTTATGGGATACCCAAGTATGGGTGGATGGAGTACTGGTAGAGGGACATGAGGAGAGTTTGACCACCCCACATTTTTATGACCTGACCCGCTATGTAGAGCCGGGTGAGAAACATGTTTTGTCCATACGGGTTGATAACCGCAAACGTCATGATATATCAAACGACTTGGCTCATGCCTACACGGACCATACGCAAATTAAGTGGAATGGACTGTTGGGAGAGTTGAGTATCGAGGCGGTCGAAAAAGTTCGGATTGCAGGCTTGCAATTATTCCCTGATGTAGAGAATAAAACGGTGAAGGCTGTTATCTCTTTGGTCAACAATACTACTGCCGTTCTGGAGTCTAAACTGAAGTTGGTTGTAGCTCAAAAGAATGGGAGCAAGAAGTATCCGGTGTATACGCAGCAACTTTCAGTTAAGCCGGGTGAATCAGTCGCTGAGGTAGTTTATGAAATGGGTAGCGGGTTTGTACTGTGGAATGAGTTTACACCTGAGTTGTATAAAGCTACCGCTGCTCTGGAAGCGGATAAGTCGACATCGGAAGTAAGTGAAGATTTTGGCATGCGTTCGCTCAAGAGTGATGGCAACCGGTTGATGCTTAATGGCAATCCCCTGTTCTTGAGAGGTACACTGGAATGCTGCATCTTCCCCTTGACGGGAACCCCTCCTATGGACAAAGAAGGTTGGTATAAAGTATTCAGGGCAGCCAAAGATTATGGATTGAATCATTTGAGGTTTCATTCCTGGTGTCCTCCCGAAGCAGCTTTCCAGGTAGCTGACGAAATGGGCTTCTATTTGCAGGTGGAGTTGCCGGTGTGGGTGCTTACTATAGGTAAAGATGCCGGTGCAGTTCGTTTTATGAAAGAAGAGGCGGAACGAATCATCCGTAACTATGGCAATCATCCTTCGTTCTGCTTGTGGAGTTTGGGCAATGAGTTGCAGGGAGACTTTACTATATTGTCTGATATGCTCGACAATTTGAAAGCGGAAGATCCCCGGCATCTATATACCACGACCTCCTTTACTTTCGAAAAAGGACATGGCGCACTGCCCGAACCTAATGATGACTTTTTTGTGACGCAATGGACCAACAGAGGCTGGATACGTGGACAAGGAGTGTTCAACAAGAAATCTCCGGCGTTTGATAAAGACTATTCTAATCAGGTGAAAGATGCCAGCGTCCCCATTATAACCCACGAAATCGGGCAATATTCTGTTTATCCGGACCTGACGGAGATACCTAAATATACCGGTGTACTGAAGCCTTTGAACTTCATGGCCGTAAAGAATGATTTGGAAAAGAAAGGTTTGCTCGATAAAGCTCCTTCTTATTTGGAAGCATCCGGAAAACTGGCTGCCATATTATATAAGGAAGAGATTGAACGTGCCTTGAAGACAAAAGGCATCAGTGGCTTTCAGTTGCTGGATCTGCATGATTTTCCCGGACAAGGAACAGCACTGGTGGGGTTGTTGAATGCTTTTTGGGAGAGCAAGGGAATTATTTCGGGAGAAGAGTTTCGTGAATTCTGTTCGCCTGTGGTGCCTTTGTTGCGCTTCCCAAAAGCCGTCTATACGAATGGAGAAGCCTTTACGGGTGAGATGGAATTGTGCAATTACGGACCGGACGTCCTGACAGGGAAGACTCTGAAATGGAAAGTGACCGAAGGCGGTAAAGTGATAAAGGAAGGTGCGGTAGATGTTGCCAAACTTCAATATGGCTACAATGGAGGATTGGGTACCTTATCTGTTCCTTTGAAAGAGATACAGACAGCGGCGAAACTGGAAGTCTCCCTTTCTGTGGATGGAACCAATTATACCAATAAGTGGAATATCTGGGTTTATCCTGAGGCGGCTTTGCCCGACCGGGGGATTGTGAAATATACGCGCGACTATGAGGAAGCGCTTGCCCGTTTGCAAAAAGGAGAAACCGTCTTGTTTAATCCTGACTGGAAAACGATGAAAGGAATCGAAGGAAAATTTGTCCCCGTATTCTGGAGTCCTGTCCATTTCCCGAAGCAGGCAGGCACTATGGGAATAGTATGTAATCCGGAACACAAGGCATTTTCCGCTTTCCCCACGGATATGCATACCGACTGGCAATGGTGGGACTTGCTGATAAATTCCACTACCATGATTGTTGACAGTCTGCAAGGTGGAAGTCCGATTGTGGAAGTGGTGGATAACTTTACGAACAACCGACGTCTCGCTTCTTTGCTCGAAGGAAAGGTGGGAGAAGGGAAGTTGGTGCTGGCCACTTTCGACCTGGCGACGGAGATAGAGCAAAGACCGGTTGCTAAACAAATGTTGGGTTCCCTTTTGAGCTATATGAATAGTCCTGAGTTTAATCCGGCAGTGATGGAGAACTTCGAGGAGATGGGAGAGACATTCGGGACGGTAGTCAATAAGAAAGAGTCGGAAAAAAGTATTTATTAATTATATGGAATAACATGAAAACACATAATAGTTCTTTTGTATACTTTGTTTGCCTGGTATCGGCCATGGGTGGCCTTTTGTTTGGATATGACTGGGTAGTTATCGGGGGCGCCAAGCCTTTCTACGAGATTTATTTTGGTATAGCCGATAATCAGACGATGCAGGCATTGACAATGAGCATCGCCTTGTTGGGTTGCTTGCTGGGAGCAACGATGGCAGGTATGCTTGCCGACAAGTATGGACGCAAAAAGTTGCTGATCACTTCCGCCTTGGTCTTTTTAGTATCTTCGTGGGCCACAGGAGCCAGTGACGGGCTGCCGACATTTGTGCTTGCCCGCCTTGTGGGCGGGGTGGCTATTGGTTTGGCTGCCGATTTGTCTCCTATGTATATTGCC
>USSR01000225.1 GCA_900557355.1 uncultured Bacteroides sp. | reverse complement strand
TAAGTTGATTTCAGCACACCGGGAGTTCTTGCAAAAGACTCCCATGGTAATCTGATAAAAAATGAACGTAATGTTCGTGGTGCATTACAAGGAAGTGAGAACTGGGGAATATGGTGTTTCGATCCTTGCGTATGGATTGAAGATGATGGTCAACCTTATATGTATTTCGGAGGAGCACATCCAAACAACTCGCGCATTATCAAGTTGAAAAGCAACATGGTAGAAGTTGATGGAGCTGCTATACATCCCAATACTCCCGGTTTCTTTGAGGCATCCTTTATGCATAAATTTAAAGATAAATATTACTATTCATACGCCGGCCATTATTTCGGTAAACCTGCCAGTATCGAATATGTAGTTGGAGAATCTCCAGTAGGGATATTCAAAGAACCTGGCATTATTTTACCTAACCCGCCCTCAAATGATGGTTATAATAACCACCATTCAATTTTTCAGTTTAAAAAAAACTGGTATATAGCTTACCATAACAGACAAGTAGCTTATGAAAAAGGACAAAGTGACAAACGTGCACGTGAATATATGCGAAGTATCTGCTTGGATCGACTCATACACAACGAAGATGGAAGCATACAACTGGTAAAAATAACAAAAGATGGACTTCCTCAATTAAAGTACGTTAACCCATTCCAATCGAACGAGGCAGAAACAATGGCTAAAGGCATAGGCATAAAAACATTGAATAAAGAGGATAATTCACAAAACCGCGTTGTATGTTTCAGTAATGAAGGGTATATAAAAATACGAGGAGTTGACTTCCAGAAGGGGGCTTCTCAGTTTTATGCTTCTATAAAATGTATGCTATTATCTGAAGGGACTATCGAATTACATCTTGAAGGTATAAATGGATTATTAATTGGGAAATTACCGGTATCATCCGTTTCCAATGGAAATACATGGAAAAATATAAAAACACGTACTCATCCCAATCAAGGTGTAAATGACCTATACATAGTATATAAGGGCAAAGGCAATATATATATGGATAATTGGCAATTTTTAAAACAATGATTAATTAGAAAGTATTTATAAACAAAATGTAATTATGAAGAATGCATTAATTTCAGTATTCAGCATGATGATATGCCTTTCACTATCAGCACAAGTGAAAGAAACAATCCAAATCAACGTAAATGCCAACAAGCAGATTGGCACAGCCAAGGCAACCTTTAATGGAGCAAACATTGAAGACTTGAACAATCAGACTAATGGTGGAGTATTTAGTCAACTAATTCACGGAGAAGCTTTCGAAGAGAATATAGATGTTGATTTTTTAAATCTTCCTACTAATCAATATGTACAAGTATATGTAGTTTTGGATGAAACAAGAACACCCCATTTTCTTTCTACCGCAAATGCCTATAATCGGACCACCTGGAATAACTTGTCTGACAAATATGATTTTAATTCACGAGAATTAATTGATAGCTACTATCAAGCAATAAATCCCAACAGTAAAAGAAGATTGGAGCAACAGGCAACTCCCCCCAAGCCAGTAAAACCAATGAAGATTGGAGATTTGAACTTTTACGGACGTTTCGTTATCTTTGATAGTATTCCAGCCCAATACCAACAGATACTTTTAGACCGTATTAACGGTGATGAACAAATCAGTCGCTATTGGAATAAAATCCAAAAAAATACTGCCAAGGGAAAATTTACTTTAAAAAGAGGAGATGCTTACATGGGCAGGCAGAATCAAGTCATCACTTTTGCAGATGGCAATGGAGAAATCGGTATTTATAATTCAGGGCTGAACAAACAAGGTATACATCTGGCAGCAAATAAACCCTATGACGGTATTTTGCGTCTTAAATCCAATGGTGCCGATGTAGTTTATCTATCGTTGCGCGACTCAAAAGGAAATATACTGGCTGAAAAACCTTATACTTTAAAGAATGACGGTTCCTATGAAAAAGTTACATTTGAATTGACCCCATCAAACACAGATCCCAAAGGAAGTTTTGGTATTTCACTAAAAAATAAAGGAGAAGTCGAACTGGGTTTTGTTTTTCTGCAACCAGGAGAGTGGGGACGAGTAAAAGGTCTTCCTGTTCGTAAAATGATGATCGATGCACTTAAAAAACAAGGCATATCGGTTATACGCTACAATGGATCAATGGTGGATATAGGCGTTGACACATACCTCTATCGATGGAAAAAAATGATTGGCCCGATTGATGAGCGTCGCATTTGTTTCCGCAACGGTTTCAATCCATATGCCACACATACATTCGGCATTACTGAAATGCTCCAAGTTGCAGAAGCATTAGACGCCCAAGTAATGATCGGAATGAACATCAACGAGACATACGAAGACATTCGTGATTTCGTGGAATATGTGAATGGAGACACAAGTACAAAATGGGGTGCTCTGCGTGCAGCACATGGACATCCGACTCCTTACAAGTTGAAGCACATTCAAGTACACAACGAACAATCCATCTCAAGAGGCTATGTAGAAGGTATGAAAAAATTTGCCGAAGCAGCATGGGAAGTAGATCCTGAAATGAACATCATTACTTCTCTCAATATAGGTTCACGCTTAGAGAGCTACGTCCGTGGTGGTTCTCAATATGAACTCGCTAAAGAAATGTTTGCATGGTTTATTTCAAAAGGAAAAGCAAACAATTTAGGATGGGATCCCCACTATAGCGGAGCAGTTAACTTTGCAGACAATACGAAAGGTTTTGAAAATGAGATGGGAATAACGCTGCAACATGCATTGTTGGAAGATTTAGGCCACAAACTCACTTTATATCCAATGGAAGAAAATGGTAGCCGTTGTGATTGGGACCGTGGACTGGCTCATGCACATAATTGGAACACTCTACAACGCTATGCAGATTGTTTTACGTGGTTAGGTACAGCAAACACTTTACAGCCACACCGACAGCACTATATGTGGGATCAGGGACGGGTACATTATACAAGTAATGAGATTTGGTTTCAACCATCTGCCTATGAAGACGAAATGATGAGCAACAATTGGTTATTTAACGTCCTGGACGCTACAAGTAGCCAAGATAAGAAATTAGATGTAACGGCTAAAACCAATGATGATAAATCGGAATTATCAATCTATGTAGTCAATATAACAAACCAGCCCCAAAAGGCAACAATTAATATAGACGGATATAAATTCCAGTCCAGAGCAAAAATATGGACTATCGGTGGATGCGAATTAACTGATTACAATACAGTAGAAGCCAAAGAAACGGTTGCACCAAAAATTGAAACAGTGCCTATAAAAAGTAAAAATACCCAATATACATTCCCCAAATATTCCTATACAGTTATCACACTAAAGAAATATTAATATTCAGATAAAAAGTGATTATTTTCGTGACAAATGAAAATAATCACTTTTTGCAACAAGACTTCTTACCTTATTTTGAAGCTAAATTTAATATGTGATATATTCAAACCAATCAAAGTCGGCAAAAGAATTATCCACCTTATCCTTTGATTGAACAAAAAGCCCCAAATGCTCCTTGGAATTTCAGATATTTACGAATCAGGTCCCAATATTCTTTAAATCCACCTATAGAATTACCCATAGCATGGGCATATTCGCACTGTATAAGCGGTTTAGTAGCATTACTCTTGGCATAGTCCTCACAAATATAAGAGCGTTCTACCCTCCATGACTTTTAATTTCAGACATTTTATTATTGAAAATAGATAAATCCGACTTTTTTTAGCTAAAAACTACCTAATCTCAAAAGTCCGATTCCAAACAAACAGTTTCAATAAAGTTTTTCGATAAGTTGTCAGCACTCCAGCACCGATAACGTTCAACCCCCTTGTTAGCCGCAGTTTGATGGCAGTACTGACAAGGTGTTTGTAAGTGCTGACAAACGTTTTGTCAGCACTGTTTTTCACTCTGTTTTACCTATTTTGCGATATAACTTTCTGATTTATAATACTTAGTCCTATAATGTGTGTTTTTCCCGAATTTATGTCCAAATAGTTCTTTCTTTATCGGTAAATCGGGTCTGGTTGATATTGTATAACTTCAGTCTTGATTAGGCTCTCAGTAGCATCTACTGAAATTCCAATGCCTTGATAGGAAACACAAGTTTCCGAGTGCAGGGAACTACAGTTTCCCCTAATGGGAACGCTCGTTTCCTTTAATGGGAACTGTAATGATGCTCTTGATGGGTTGATTTTATCCCTTCCATAACGTAATATGATATATATGAATCCTACAGAGTTATGAAAGCTTTCTATATAGTCTCCAACAGTATCCACCAATAAGTAATATCAGTAACAATGCAATGCCAAAAGCCCAATAATTAACTACACGGGATTTAGCAACAAGCATATAATCACTGTCCAATAGACGAAAAGCATCTACTTTCCAAATGAGTGACTCATCTTTTTGCATGGCTGCATTGGTAGAAACCACCCTGCCTGGCATGGATAACTCAAACTGCACAGCATAACCAAACAATTCTGCAATCCGCCCTTTTTCCTCAAACAGATCATCTATTGGCTTTTTATTGTCCACATATAAGCTTGAGAAGTATTTCGTTTGACTCAATTCATCCAAATAATTGCATACCTCTTCGGGCGAACCGTTATCACCAGTATCTTTTCCGGAAAAGTACTTCCCATAAACCGGTTCCTTCAGGTCTGCCAACTGATGTACAAAGGTCGTATCTCCTTTTATTGTAATGAAATGAAGAATTACTTCACAACTCAATTCATACTGACTACGGTTATACCATTTCCAAAATTTAGCTTCAACGTCATCCAACCTATTATTCTGTTCAATGCCATTTAATCCGATCAAAGCCTCCTGATCTCCCCGAAACCATATCCGCCGCTCTTCTTTACTCATATAATTTTTGAGAGGTACCGGACCTTTATCGGGTAATTCACCATAAGTAGCCGTATACTGATAATACGTATAGAACCAGCGGAAGCTCTTCCTGAGTTTTTCAACCGGAACTACCATAGGAAGACTGTATTCCTTTCCATCCAAAGTACTGAAGTTATCGAAACCTACCGTTGGATAAGTCCGGCAGACTTTCACATTCAGTTTATCTTCATCTCCCCAGCAGTTGAATTTAACAACAGAGTCCAGATTGCTCACTTCCCACCCCGAATCTATCCGGAACAGAAACGGATTGTGAGTCCTGTCTCCCGCAAGGAAAGCAGAGTCGCCATAAGCATACACCTCTCTGTGCATACTACCATCACTATTTACCTGAGAAACCATCCGGTAATAGGTACCGCAGGAAGTCATACTGAGCAGCAAAACAATGACTGCCATCCATTTATACGTTCTCATAATGATATAATTTAATAAGTTTTCTTTGTAAGTTCCATTATTCTCTTTTGTCTGAGCTTCTTATACTGCACATACTGTCCAGACAGGTAATTGCTCTTTTCAGAAAGCCTCATCTTCTCCCAGCCTTCCGGTAAGGAATAAGCACTGTTTTCTTGGAAACGATACTCCTCTTCTACTCTGACACCATCGGGAACTGGGCTAAGAAGAGCCTCACTCACCAACAAGCACAACAAAAGTCCCGCGGCCATCCCGGATCCCCAACCGCCAATCAGCAGGTTTTTCCTTTTCTTCTTTCGGGGAACGATCCTGCTCACTTGCTGCAAAATGGCGGTAGTCAGTTCATCCGGATTGCTCAATATAGGTTGTACATTTCTCACCTCATCAAGCCATTCATTGTAAAGTTTATCATCTTGTTTCATAAGTCAGCATCTATTTGATTCATTTTGTTTCGTATATTCTTCCGGGCCAGGTAAAGAGTGGCTTTAATAATTCCGGCAGAAAGTCCGGTGATAGTTTGTACCTCCGGTACATCCAGTTCCTCAATATCCCGTAATGTAAAAATCAACCTTTGTCGGGGAGATAGTTCATCAGTATATCTTAAAATTAGTTCACGCAGTTGCTTATTTACCACCGCCAATTCTACATTATCATCTGACGAAATATTCACAGAAACGGAATAATCTACCTCATTATCAAGTGGTGAATGGTGCAGGGAGCGCAGACGGTCATAACAGGTATTGCAAGTGATTTTATAAAGCCAGGTAGAGAAACGGCACTCACCATTATATTTACCCAGCGCCAGCCACACCTTTACAAAGGTTTCCTGTACCATATCTTTAGCCTCATCTTCGTCGCACAGCAATCGGAAAGCAAGCCGGAATACAAGTGGCTGAAACATAGAAACCAGCAGAGAGAATGCTACTGCATCCCCCTGCTGGCTCCTACTTATAAGCTCTTGTATTTTTTTCTGGTTCATCATAATAATATCTTCGTTTATTATATGATACGTAAGGAAAACCTTCCGGTCAATAAACAAGAGCTAAAATAATACTTAATAATGGAAAACATCAATCTTTATTCCCGAAATGCTTCTTCAAATAAGTAAGAACAGATTTTTCAGGATATTTATAGGCAATCTTTCCCATTTCAACAGTCGTCATATCACCCACAGCCCTTGCAAAATCTATATTCAAGGCGGTTGATAACACCTTAATGAAAGGTATCAGATTTCTGTAGGAGACTTACCAAAGTACTTTTTAAATACCGTACTAAAGTAACTGATACTGGAATAGCCACAAAGTTCGCTAACTTCTGTGATAGTGTATTTATGAGATTGGAGTAATTCTAAAGCCCGGCTTAAACGAATGGATTTAATAAAGTCAATAGGTGATTGACCTGTCAGTACTTTTATCTTTTTATACAATAGTGAAGCGCTCACATGCATTTCCATAGCAAAGCTTTCTTTGTCAAAATCCAAATTTTGCATATTATTATGAATCACTTCCACTGCTTTTTTCACAAAGTGGTCATTAAGCTCATTCGTCAGAATAGCCTGTTGATCATCATTATTCGGCTTTATTAACTTCAAAGCTTTCTCTCTGATAATTTCCCTGTTTCGCACAAGGGACTTTATCCGTTGCTCCAGAAGTGATATATCAAAAGGTTTTGTGATATAGTCCTCTGCCCCCAGACCTAAACCTTCCAACTGGTCACTTTTATCACAAAGTGAAGTCAACAGAATTACCGGAATATGCGAAGTTTCAAAAGTAGATTTGACCAATTTACATAACTCAAAGCCATCCATATCAGGCATCATCACATCCGAAATAATCAATTCAGGAAATTCCTTCTGAAGCAATTCCCATGCTTCATTACCATTGCCAGCCTCTAAAATGTAATATTGATTTTCAAAAGAGCACTTCAGGAAGTTCCGCAAATCCTTATTATCGTCTACGATTAATATAGATTTCTTCTTTCCGGATTTATCATCTTCCTGTTTATATTCCGACTGATCAGACGAACCATCGGCAGATGTGATATTTTCCGGTTCTTCATGTTCAACAGGTGCAACCTCAACCACTTCTTTATAAGGGATGTTTATTTTGAATAAAGAACCTTCATTCTCCTTACTTTCAAGCGAGACTTTTCCCTCATGCATCAAAACGTAATTCTTCACCAACAACAGGCCTATTCCAGAACCTACCATACGTGAATTAACCTTATTATCTCCTCTATAAAACTCTTTGAACAACTTCTTCTGAGCATTATCAGAGATACCCAATCCATAATCTCTTACCTCTAAGCTCCAATAGTACTCATTACAATTCAATGTAAGCTCCACTTTACCATTCGTATGAGAATATTTGATTGCATTAGATATCAAATTATCAACGACTTTCTCTATTTTCAATTCATCGACAGCCGACATATAAGATTCTCTGTTAGAGACAAATTCCAATATAACATTCTTTTTTCCCGCTGTAGACTTGAACATTGTTTTCCGCCTATACACCAAGTTTACAATATCAACCATCACCAGAAACAGTTGTCCTTTCCCCATATCCACTTTCTGAAAATCCAGGAGTTGGGTTGCAACATTAGATAAACGTTCAGACTGTTCCATAGCCAGATTCAAATAATAATGCCCTTTATCTGATAATTCCTTCTCTTTATTCAATTCCTGAATAGGTGCATTTATCAACGTTATCGATGTACGAAGATCATGAGCGGTATTTGTAAAAAAACGAATTTTATCTTCGGCATGACGCTGTTTTAAACGGTTTATATAGAATTTAAGTACAAAGAATGTGATACTCATTATAATAATGAATATCACCAGACGGAACCACCACGTCTGCCAGTAAAGCGGAATAACGTGTATATCCAATGTACGTTCATCGACTATCCGAGAAAGTGAATTATTGTACATTCTTACTCTAAGCCGGAAATTCCCGTTGGGGATATTGGTATAAGTAATTATCTGCTGACTGGAAGGATGTGACCACTCCGCATCAAGCCCTTCCATTTTCCATGAAAATTTTATTTCTTTGAAAGAAACACCAATAGGCAATACCTCAAGCGTCAGAGTATTCTGATCATATTTGAATGAAATATCTGTTTGCTTATTTACCGGAATCCCACGCAACAAATCCTGATTTTCTCTGATAGAACTGCCGGAAATATTGATATTCTGGAAATAAATTTGCCCGTTGAGCTGGGTATGATATAATTTATCAGGGTTAAACATTACCGCTCCATTATTGGTGCCCCACATCAATTCGCCATTGCGCAATTTGCAACTGGCATTCACATTGAACGAAGCACTGGAAAGAGCCAAAGTGGAATAATAAGTATGCACCGTACTGTCGGCAGGATTATAGCGACACAATCCATTTTCCGTTCCTAACCATAGATACCCATTATCATACATGACACTGTTAACATAGTTAGATGGCAAGCCGGATTCCACTGTTATCTTATGAGTTTCACGAGTCGTGTAATTATGGTGCAACAATCCGTCCCCGGAAGTAGCCACCCAAATATCATCCCCTATTACTAAAATATCTTGTGCAAGGCATTCCGGTAAAAAAGATATTTCTTCTGTTTCTTTGTCTAACAAAAGCACAGAATAAGTACATGCCAACAACATTTTTCCCGGAGAAAACTCCATAAACGTACGCATAGGTTGTGCACCATACGTATGAAAACGCTTTTCTTTCGTTAAATAACATATTACATCTCGAATACCTCCAATCCATATATCACCTTCGCTATCCTTATATATATTCATTATGAATTTACCATCAGACTTCAAATCCGATGTATTGCGCGGATAATGAACCAATTCTTTTCCGGTATTCCGATCTAAAACATAAAATCCGGATGAGAACGAACCCGCCCAGATGTTTCCTTCATCATCTTCACATAAAGCCAGAAATACCTGTGCCTGTTCCTGCTTATTCTGATAATAAGTATCCCATTCATTCGTGGCTACTCTCCATCTGCTTATCCCATTATTCGTAGCAAACCAGATATCTCCTTTACTATCTTCCAGTATCTTGTTTACATTATCATTTCCTAAAGAATTCGGATTATTAACCTGATGGGTAATTTGATTAATCAAGGGAGATTTCCAGTCAAAGAAAGAAAGTCCACCAGTATAGGTAGTGACCCACACCCTCTGCTGACCATCGCAAT
>USSR01000224.1 GCA_900557355.1 uncultured Bacteroides sp. | reverse complement strand
TACAGCCGTGACAGGTTCCAAAGCTCCAAGGATAGCCGTAGGAGTAGAACCTATGTATTGCACGGCTTGCGTCGTACAGAGAAAGGATATAGCTGTAGGGAAGATAGCTAATGCAATCAGATTCCCCCATAAATACCATTTATCGACAACGTGCAGGCTTTGCCCGAAATTTACACGGACTAAAAAGAGCGACAGGCCGAAAAGCAATACATAAAAAGTGACTTTAAGTGTTGCCACGTCTTTTAATATCGGCCGGTTTACCCCCACAATATAGATAGCGTAGGAGAGGGCTGATGCCATGACTAACCCAACGCCAACCAGACTGAGGGTTGTACCGTCACCTCCTTTATAAAGTAACCCTATACCGCTTAAAGCCAGAAAGATACATAGGACTGTTTGTAATGTGACTTTCTCTTTGAAGGCGACAGCCATAATCAGTGCTACCAAAATCGGATAGACAAACAGTATCGTTGAGGCAATACCGGCTTCCATATAGTTATAGCTTTGAAATAGGGTAAGAGAAGATATGGCGACCAACCATCCCAGTATGACTAATGGCAATATTTCTTTCTGTTTCAGACTAAAACTTCTGCCTCTCGCTTTGAGCATAATCCCCAAGATGGGAATGGCGAACAGATATCTGAAGAAAAGAACGGAATCCGGATTCATACCTTCCTTATATAGCGGAAGGGTAAAGAGGGGATTCATACCATAAGTGGCGGCAGCAACGGCTCCCAATATATATCCTTTGACTTTTGTATTCATAAACACTAAATTATTTCTTAGTTTTGGCTTTCTTTTTTAGGGGGAGCAAAGGTAAATCTTTTCTTTATATATTATTATTACAGATCTCTTAATTTTTGCTTTTTCTTTCCTTGCCTAGCTGTATGTCTGAATTTTAACTGGTTATATTTCAAATGTTTCAAAGAACGAACATAGATTTTAATGGAGCGGAAATGAAGTGCCGTGATCTATCAGAACTATGTATTGAACCCCGAACTGGCATCTTACATATAATTGTTGTAATCTGGTAGAACTCTCCTTTTTCCATAATGAATGATTAGGGAATATTTTGTGATTATATCCGACACCTATGATACCATTCTTATCAATTTCACTCTAACTCTGTTGCGTGAATATTGATGGTCTGTAGCATATCCGAAACATCAGCCGGAGTGATTCCCTGGCATTCTATCCTTAATACCTTTTCCCAATCTTCAAAGTCTACATTCCGTTTATGAATCTGAGGATATTGTGTAAACAGTATCCCAATTCTTGTTATGTCTTACTCCTTGGTGATGGAGGTTCGGAAAATAAAAATACTATCACTTAGTTTAATTTAGTCTACTTAATTTGTCTGAAAGTACCTGGTTACGGAGGTAAAGGTAAATCGAAATATCCTTCAATAAAGAGTTATTAGACAAACTTCATGTTGCTTATGACGAAATGAGTCTTGACTACGACGAACTTAAAACAATAGGGCCCCCTATACTGTGAAAAGCTATAGGGGAGAAATGTATAAGCATATTCATGCCCTATGATTTTTTTATAAAAAGTTGTCCGAAATTGCTATCTTTTCAATCATTCCTTCAACTTCATCGGCCGAATTCATTATATATCCGTCAAATGCCGCTTGCATGGCAGGTTCGCTAAAAACTTCCTTTATCCCTGTCAAAAACTTGCTTTACATTAAAGTAAAAGTTACCTTTGCCGTAGAGAAAACTATAACCGAAACTTCTGATTGTAAAACCATACCTTCTGATTGTATAACCGAAAGTTCTGATTATAAAACCGTAACTTCTGACTAAAGTTTGCAGTATAAGTAAAGCAACTTTTCTCCCAATGTAAAGCAGCTTTTCTTTTAATGGCGAACAACTTTTTCATTAATGTCTGATAAACAAAAGATATGGCATACTATGTAATGGAAGAAATGCCCGACATTCACAAGACGGGCGAGCGCGTTCTCTATCCACGCTTTGCAATGATAGACCAGGTTTCAACAGAACAACTGGCACGCAACCTGTCGGAAAGCAGCGGCTTCAATGTGGGTGATATAATAGGAATTGTGAAGCAACTTGCCATCGAAATGTCGCATCAGATGGCAGAGGGACGCTCCGTTAAACTGGATGACATCGGAACTTTCACTCCGGCTTTGATGCTGCGCACAGGCAAGGAGCGGGAAGAAGCGGGAGAAAAAGCGAAGCATCGCAATGCACAGAGCATCGTGGTGGGCAAAGTCAATTTCCGTGTAGATATGAGTCTGGTGTATCGCATCAACGGTCGCTGCCTGTTGGAGCGGGCGCCTTGGAAAACCCGTCGTTCTTCGCAAAAGTATGCTCCGGAGCAGCGTTTGGCACTGGCGGTAAAGTATCTGGAGTCACATTCTTTTCTTACTGTCAGCGAATATCAGCAATTGACCGGGTTGTTGCGCACCACTGCTACGAATGAACTGAAAGAATGGGCGGCCCTCCCGGATTCCGGCATTGATACTGCCGGACGTGGAGCACACAGGGTTTATGTGAAGAAGGGGTGAAAAGAATACACGAAATTTGTTGTAAATCAAAATATTATTTATCTTTGCACCATGACAAAGACATTCAAATCGGATTTGGTTTAATAAACAATCTGTGTTTTTGATACAGATTGTCCTTTCGTTTACTCTCGGATAACTCCTTTTGAGAGTAGTTTTCTATTATTATAATTCAAGTTTAATCTGCGTACAATGATGAAGGCATTGTTATGCTTTCCGTGTATGCAAAATACATTAAGAAAATGAGTAACGAAAATAAAACAATTCACGATTTCGAACTTCAATTAATCTGTGACTTCTTCTCCAATATGGAACGCCAAGGGCCCGGAAGTCCTGACGTAACACTGAAAGCGCTGAGCTTTATAGATAGCCTTACCGACAAGTCCCTTATCGCCGACATCGGTTGCGGAACAGGAGGACAGACAATGGTATTGGCCGGGCATATTACCGGACAGATTACCGGACTTGACCTTTTTCCCGACTTTATTGATATCTTCAATCACAATGCAAAGCAATCAGGTTTGCAGGACAGAGTGAAAGGCATTGTCGGTTCTATGGATAACCTTCCTTTTCAGAGTGAGGAATTAGACCTGATCTGGTCGGAAGGAGCCATTTATAATATTGGTTTTGAACGGGGACTGAATGAGTGGCGTAGATATTTGAAGCCGGGAGGATATATTGCCGTTTCTGAAAGTTCGTGGTTTACTGACGAGCGTCCTGCGGAAATCAATGACTTCTGGGTGAATGCGTATCCTGAAATAGATACGATTCCCAATCAGATAGCCAAGATACACAAAGCTGGTTATCTTCCCGTCGCTACATTTATTTTGCCGGAAAATTGCTGGACAGAGCATTACTTTGCTGCAAAGATTGAAGCTCAGAAAATCTTCCTTCATAAATATGCGGGAAATAAGATTGCTGAAGAATTCAGTTCGCTTCAGTTTGATGAAGAAGAACTGTACAGCAAGTATAAAGCATTCTACGGTTATACATTTTTCATCGCAAAAAAGATAGAGCTATGATTCATTCGTACACCGTACATGCTACGAGGTTGTTTCAGAAAACGGTCTGTTTCAGTGTGAACTGACGGGGAATATGATGTATGGAAAATCAGACTTTGAACTCCCTTGTACCGGTGATTGGGTACTTTTTCAACCATTCGACGAACATAAAGGGATTATAGTGGATATACTGCCTCGCGAACGGACGCTATATCGCAAGAAAAACGGAACGGTTGCCGATAAACAGGCCATTGCCTCGTATGTCGACAAGGCATTTATCGTGCAAAGTCTTGATGATAATTTCAATGTTCGCAGAGCCGAGCGTTTCATGGTTCAGGTGCAGGAAGAGAATATCAGTCCTGTATTGGTGTTTAACAAGGCTGATTTAGGGTTTGATAGGCAGAAAGTCGAAGAACAGATCAGGCACATTGCCCGTCAGATACCGGTGTTTTTTACAAGTATTCATCAACCTCAGACGATTTTCCAATTGCGGGAGTCTATATCGGCAGGCGAAACGGTTGTGTTTGTCGGTTCTTCTGGCGTAGGGAAAAGTTCTCTGGTGAATGCGCTTTGCGGGAAATCGGTGTTGTTAACGTCTGATATCAGTCTGTCCACGGGAAAAGGAAGACATACTTCCATTCGTCGGGAGATGGTATTGATGGACGGTTCAGGGGTATTAATCGATACTCCGGGTGTCCGGGAATTTGGTTTGGCCATTGATGATACCGATTCTCTTGCAGAGGTGTTGGAGATTTCCGATTATGCTGTATCGTGTCGTTTCAAGGATTGCAAGCACATCAGCGAACCCGGATGTGCCGTTTTAGAAGCGGTAAGTAGTGGTATATTGGACCGTAAGGTTTATGAGAGTTATCAGAAACTTCGACGGGAAGTGTGGCATTTCTCCACTTCCGAACATGAAAAGCGTAAAAGGGATAGATCCTTTTCAAAACTCGTGGAGGAGGTGAAGAAACTTAAATCGGATCGCTAATTTCTATTTAGGCAGTGCAGTATTCTTTTAGTAGAATAGCTGCATTGTTTTATATGTCCAATTATGATTTGAATTATCTGTAAATATCAATCGAGTGTCTGAATACCCCCTCCGTTTACAAACAGCGTTTGTCCGCTAACCCATTGCGAGACGGGTGCGGCAAAATAGAGTACTGCTCCGGTAATGTCACTCACCTCGCCCAGACGTTTTATGGGAGTATGTTCCAGCATCTTTGCTTCTATTTCGGGAGTCAGCACTGTAGATAAGGCGTGGGTCCTGGTAGCTCCGGGACCTACGTTGTTGATACGTATTCCCATCGGACCGAAGTCGAATGCAAGATTACCTGCCATGTGGTTCAGGGCTGCTTTGGAAGAGGCATAAGCACTCATATTCGGACTTTTATTAATACTGCCCATCGATGTGATATTGATGATGCTTCCATAACCCGATTCAGCCATGTGAGGTACAACAAGCTGGCATAAACGCCATGCACTGAATAGATTGAGGTTGAATACCCTCTTGAAGTAAGCAATGTCTATCTGGAAGGGATTCTCCCGTCCGCCACCTCCTCCACCGGCATTGTTGACCAGGATATTGACCGTTTCATACTCTGCGACAGCTTTATCAACCAGGTTTACTAAGTCTGCGTCATTAAGCACATTGCAGGCTACAGCAATCGCTTTACCTCCATTCTTAACGATTTCATTTGCAACAGCCTGGGCTTTTTCAAGTACCAGATCACTTACCACTATGGAAGCTCCGAAGTGCGCGAGTGTTTCGCAACTTCCTTTTCCAATGCCATCTCCACCACCGGTCACTATGGCTACTTTTCCGCTTAGATTAAAAAGAGAATCTATATTCATTGTTATGCTTTTATATTATACAAGAACATGAGAGCATGAAAACAGTTCGACTGGGAATATTTGATTTATGAATAATAAACACGGAAATGATTTATTTCCGTTTCTTGGAAAAGCCGCACGCATTACCTTTGGGGCGAGTGGAAATTCTCATACCTTTGCACTTGTTTTTAGAAAAGAAGAATCACGATGATCAATAAATATGAAGAACGTCTGGGAACCGAGCGTATGTTACCACTGGTTTTCAAAATGGCGCTTCCGGCAGTAGCAGCACAATTCGTCAATTTGCTTTATAGCATTGTCGACCGTATCTATATCGGACATATACCGGGTATTGGGACGGATGCATTGGCAGGCGTAGGGGTAACAATTTCTCTCGTGGTATTGATTTCTTCTTTTTCAGCAATTGTAGGTGGAGGTGGTGCGCCACTGGCTGCCATAGCCCTCGGGCAAGGTGACCGCCAGCGTGCCGGAAAGATATTGGGGAATGGTTTTACCTTGCTGATTCTATTTACTTTAATTACTTCCTTCATTGCCTATACCTTCATGGAGCCTATCCTGCTCTTTACAGGCGCTTCGGAACATACATTGGGCTATGCGGTCGATTACCTTTCCATTTATTTGCTGGGAACTGTTTTTGTGGAGATTTCCACCGGGCTGAATTCCTTTATCAATGCGCAGGGGCGTCCTGCCATTGCCATGTGCTCTGTCTTAATCGGAGCTTTATTAAATATCATTCTTGATCCTATATTTATCTTTTGGTTTGATATGGGGGTGAAAGGTGCTGCTTTGGCTACGGTGATTTCTCAGGCTTGCAGTGCCGCATGGGTACTGTCTTTCCTGTTCTCCCGGAAGGCTTCTCTGCCTTTGGAGAGGCGCTATATGAAGTTAAACCGAGGGATTGTTATTGCGATGCTGGGGCTGGGAGTATCTCCGTTCATTATGGCCAGTACAGAGAGTTTGGTGGGCTTTGTGCTGAATAGTAACTTGAAAGATTTTGGAGATATTTACGTCAGTGCGTTGACGATATTACAGACTTCGATGCAGTTTGCCAGTGTGCCGCTGACGGGGTTTGCGCAAGGCTTTATTCCGATTGTAAGCTACAATTATGGCCATGGTGATAAGCAGCGTGTGAAGGACTGTTTCCGTATTGCACTGATCACGATGTTCTCTTTTAATCTGATTCTGATGCTGCTTATGATCCTGTTCCCTTCAACGGTTGCATCTGCTTTTACAAGTGATGAAAGGTTGATAGAAACGGTTCGTTGGACTATGCCTGTCTTTCTGGGTGGTATGACCATATTCGGTTTGCAACGTGCCTGTCAGAATATGTTTGTTGCATTGGGGCAGGCTAAGATATCCATCTTTATCGCTTTGCTCCGCAAGGCCATTCTGTTGATTCCGTTAGCACTGATACTGCCGCATTATATGGGAGTGACCGGAGTATATGCGGCTGAGGCTATATCTGATGTTACGGCTGCAATTTGCTGTACGCTGTTGTTCTTTTGGCAGTTTCCTAAGATTTTGGGAAAAATGAAGTAAATGATGATATATTATCACTTCAATGTATTGATTTCAAATAGGGATGATTATGTCAAAAACTTATTTTTCCAATGGGGTAAAGGATCATGGAAACTTTCGCCGGCTTATGACCTTTTGCCAAGTAACGGTTTTAATGGTTACCATACCACGACTATTAATGGAAAAGGAGAACTTGCACTTACTGACGTCATTACGTTGGCAGCTGAAATAGGGCTATCAGAACAATATGCAACTCAGACTATAGAAGAATTGACTGAGAAATGTGCTGCAAGAAAGATGGTAAAATTCAGGTTGAGATAATTACCGGCTTGATGAATATCATTTAGTTTATAACTTGATCGGTTTTAGTCATATGGCAAAGAAAAAAACTCATATAGACTTCTGTCATGAATTGAAAGCAAAGAATTTAAAAGTTACTGTCTTGGGAATATACAAGGATTACAACTCTAAAATTGCTGTAAGATGCGACAAATGTGGTTGTGAATGGTCACCAAGGGCAGGAAGTCTATTGCACGGTCATGGCTGTCCCAAGTGTGCCGGAGTCAAACTGAAATCTCATTCAGAATTTGTGAAAGACTTAAAATCCCAGAGAGATGACGTTATCATAACTGGTCGGTATGCGAAGGCACTTGAAAAAACTAAATTCAGATTCTTGAAATGTGGACATGAGTGTGATATCACTCCTGCACATGTTCTTAGTGGCAGGGGATGTCCGGAATGTGGACGATCCCAGAAAGGAGCGTCTCAGCGCTTGACGATGGAGATATTTTTGGAACGTCTCCATAAAATCGACCCGAATCTTGTTGTCAGCGAAGGCGCAACGTATATAAATAGTCATACACTTATGTCGCTTCATTGTAATGCCTGCGGATATGAGTATCAAATAAGACCTCATGATGTTCTGAACCAACGTGGCTGTCCTAACTGTCACAGGTCCTGCACTTCCTTTTTAGAACAATTCATATATCACTCATTTGCTCATATTCTGGGCGAATCTAAAGTCATGTCAAGAGAGAAAACGGTGATAGGAGTTGAATTAGACATATATGTGCCTGATTTAAAGGTAGCCGTAGAGCCCGGTTCGTGGCACTGGCATAAAAATATGGTAGCGAAAGACTGGGAAAAGCATCTATTGTGCAAAGATAAAGGCATCAAACTCATAACTATATACGACCACTATGATGATGCAACAGTTCCTTTTGATAATTGTCTAGTGACACCTTGCGATCTTGTCTCTCGCCGGAATATAGATAAACTGATTGAAATAACAAAAAAGGTCCTCTCCGAATTCGGCTTAAATTCGGAGCTTGGTACAAGTGAGTGGGAAAAAATTAAGAAGAATGCTCAAATTGATTCAAGGCGAATGAGCACTGAGGAATTTAGAGAAGAACTGTCTAAAATAAATGATAAAATTAAAATTATTGGTGATTTTGTAGGAGCTAATAATAGAATTAAAGCGCAATGTAAAGTCTGTAATCATGAATGGCATGTGAGACCGTCTTCTTTACGTTTAGGTTCGGGATGCCCTAAATGTGCTGGTACTTTAAAAATGACACATAATGACTTTGTTGAAAGATTAAGTTCATTACAGCCCGATATTATCCCTCTGGCAGAATATATCAATATTGACACTTCTATAAGAATAAAATGTAAAGTATGTGGCTATATATGGTCTACCCAACCCTATCATCTTGTAGCGAAACATAATAGAACCGGCTGTCCGAAATGTGTCAATAAAGCACGGAGGACCCATGATGATTTTGTTAAGGAAATCGCAAAGCTGTTACCTACAATTAAAATTATAGGAACCTATGTAAGTAGGCATAAACCTATAATGGTACAATGTAGTGCATGTGGTAAGACTTGGCAGGCATATCCGGGAAATTTATTGCGGGGAAGTGGCTGTAAAAGTTGCAAATTGAAGAATACGATACGACAAAGAAGCAGGAAAATAAGATGTATCACTACAGGAGAGATTTTTAATACATTTAGAGAAGCTGCTGAAAAATATAATATAAGTAACTCGGCAATTTGTTTGTGTTGTAAAAATGATCCTAAACATAAGCATGCTGGAGGGCTAGAATGGGAGTATATTATACTTTCTGATACTTTTTGAAGCTGAAGTAATCGTTCCCATCTGGTGAGGCTTAATTTTATTATTGGATATAATGGTTACTCTTTTGTGTTGGTTTTAGGTCACGAATTGGTCACGAAAGTGTGTCTTTTTGTGGCCTTTTTAGATCTTAGGTCACGGACACTATACAAAAGACAACTCCTACAATATATTGATATTGTAGGAGTTGTCTTTTCGTTGTCTGGTTTTGTCCAGCTTTTCAGTGATCCGCCTGGGATTCTCCTTGCAGAGTTACCACGCTGATTTTTAAAACTTTATATTTTTAACTTCAAGCATATCCCATGAATTATCCCACTAATTTGCTACGTGCTTTTGCGGCAGTTTGCTAATGGAGAATACTGAGTGCAAAAATAGTGATTTTAATTGGTTTTACCAAACTCATTAAGGCTTCTTTGTTTAGCATTTCTGCTATAAGAATAATTTTCATTTCTCAATCGATCTCATTTTAGTACTGGGTTATTCTTAAGTTATATTGTTTCTTGATACTTTTGGTTCAT
>USSR01000223.1 GCA_900557355.1 uncultured Bacteroides sp. | reverse complement strand
CAACGGATTACCTGCCCTGAAAGAAGAAGCTTCACGTTTTATCAAAGCTTTCATTAATGTAGATTTAAAGCCCGAAGGGTGTGTACCAGTTACCGGTTCTATGCAAGGCACTTTCGCCTCATTCCTCACTTGCAGTCAATGTGATGAAAAGAAAGATACGATATTGTTTATCGACCCGGGATTTCCTGTGCAAAAACAACAGTTGGTGGTCATGGGACAAAAGTTTGAAACCTTTGATGTATATGACTTCCGTGGTGACAAACTAAAAGAAAAGCTGGAAAGTTATCTTGAGAAAGGCAATATTTCTGCTATTGTTTACTCAAACCCTAACAATCCCAGTTGGATATGTTTAAAGGAAGAAGAACTGCATATTATCGGAGAACTTGCCACGAAGTATGATGTAATTGTCCTGGAAGATCTGGCTTACTTTGCAATGGACTTCCGCCAGGATTTGAGCAAACCATTCCAACCACCTTACCAACCATCAGTGGCACATTATACAGACAATTATGTATTGCTTATTTCCGGCTCTAAAGCATTCAGTTATGCCGGACAACGCATTGGAGTAAGCTGCATCTCAAACAAATTGTACCATCGCTCCTACCCTGGACTCACCAAACGATACGGAGGTGGCACATTTGGTACAGTATTCATTCATCGGGTACTTTATGCTCTTTCTTCAGGTACCAGTCACTCTGCACAATACGCACTTGCTGCCATGTTGAAAGCTGCTAACGAAGGGCAATACAACTTCCTTGATGAGGTAAAGATATATGGTGAACGTGCACACAAATTAAAAGAAATTTTCCTTCGTCATGGTTTCCATTTGGTATATGACAATGATTTGGGTAATCCAGTTGCCGATGGTTTCTACTTTACCATTGGCTATCCGGGTATGACCAGTGGGGAACTTGCTAAAGAATTGATGTATTATGGTGTCAGTGCCATATCACTGATTACAACAGGTAGCCACCAGGAAGGTTTACGCGCTTGTACTTCTTTCATTCAGGATCATCAATACGCGCAATTAGAAGAACGGATGGCCATCTTTGCAGAAAACCATCCGGTGAAATAAGTAAATAGAAAAAATAAATTTACCAGTTAGTGCCGGTATCCCACCACAAACGGGTACCGGCATTATCATCCCCACCCAAAGCATTGACTAATGCACGATACTGCTCTGGATTCTCCGTTTGTAAGCCTCCAGGAAAATTTAACCGACGTATCATGATTTCCGTATCGACGCAACCGTCCTTACTGATGTTGAAGCGTACGGGGAAAAGACGTGGGTATCCTGTTCTACGCTGTTCCGCCCAAGCTTCACATCCTTCTGGAAACATCGCCAACCACTTTTGAGTCATAATCTTTTCTAATTTTGTATCCCGGTCAGCTGTTTCAATCCACTTTGGAGACACTGTACAACGTGCCTTTATATTATTTTCAGTATCATATGTATCCACAAAATCAGCAGCCAATTTATCACTATTCAAATAATCTGCCGTTTGCGATATACCATGTTGACGCAAAGATGCAGTAACCCCTCTCTCGTAACAGGTACCGGCATTTTCACTTGTCCAGTCCCGTAAAGCAGCTTCTGCTCGCAAGAACCAAACCTCAGCTGCAGTCATAAGAATAGCATCTGTCTTTTGAGTGGTTTGCAATTTAGATAAACCAAGGTAAGAGGTATGAGAGAAACAGGTCCCCTGCCGGATACCACGATATTGTCCCGTATATGCCTTATCCTGACAAGTAGCAAAATAAACAGCTTTCCGGGGATCTTCGTAACCGTTCATAATAGATTCCATGGGAGCACTCATATAAGTCTCATTCCACACCAGATTAAGTTCACCCAGCGGATTGGTATATCCACTCTGAGTTGAGACAGCTACCAGTTCATTTTCCGCTTCCAACACTCCATATTCATTATTAAATGCTTTGAGGAACTCTGAACGTGATTTTTCCTTATCCGCCAATGCAATACGCATGGCAAGTCTCATTCTCAATGAATTGGCAAACTTAATCCACGAAGTATATTTACCATCCATCAATATATCAAAACGGGAGAACTCAGCAGCTTCCGGATTCGACTCAACATAATCGGTAAGAACTGTCACAGCCGTATCTAACTCACAAAAGAATTCTTTGTATACAGCTTCCTGTGTATCGGGAGCATATTCTGCATCAGGATCGGCAAAGTGTGTATACACAATAGAACCATAATAATCCGTAACGCGATGCATCACTTCAACTTTCAGAATCTTTGTTATTCCGAAAAAGCCGGAATGCTTGTCACGAGTTGCATTTTCCGACTGGTATATCTGCGGAAAAATATACGAATAAGTATGTCCCCACATAGCACTATTCCAACCATCCTGCAAATTATAGTCCGAATTATGACTTCCTCCATTCAGCGGTTTACCATCATGCATATATCCACTGAACATATCGGCATTTAGATTCTGTGTCAACTGAAAAGGCCAGTTCTTACCTTTTCCATAATCATAATTAAAGTAAATACCTTGCTGGATAATGCCCAGACGAATGCCATGTTCATTGTAATCAATCTGCAAATCTTCATCCGTCACTCCGGACAAATCCGTATTAATGTCTTTAAAGTCACCAGTACACGAAGCTAATAATAGCAGTCCCCCGAATATCCAACTATATCTTTTCATTCCACTTTTCTCCTCATCCATCAAAATTCACACTTCAATGAAAAGCCCCAACTACGCGTCGTAGGCATTCCATACACATCAATACCTTGATTGTCATTGCCGGTAGACAATACCAAATCAGGATCAAAAGGAGCCTTCTTATAAAAGAAGAACAAATTACGGGCTATAAATGACAGTTGTACTTTCTTCAAAACCTTAGATTTCTCCATCCAGGAGGCAGGTAACTGATATGACAACGAAAGTTCTCTCAACCGGATATTTGTAGCGTCATACATATAGTATTCCGTTGTTCCCGCACGTCCACCAACTATCTTATAAAATCCCTTTACATTATCTATCCGATGTCCTTCGAGCATTACATAGCCTTCATCGCGAGCTTGCGCTGTAACTTCCGATACACCATACAAGTCCATATCTGCCTGCGTTTGTGAAAGTACTTTCCCTCCATAACGGCAATCTACCAGGAAATAAAGCGAGATGTCTTTATAAGAAAGTGTATGATTCCATCCCATCTGGAACTTCGGATTAGAGTTACCTACCTTTACCGTGTTCCCATCACCTTCTATTTTAGGTAATCCGGCATTACTTCCTTCCGTCTCATACACAATATTACCTGAAGCATCCCGAACAAAAGCTTTTCCATAAATATCACCGATAGAACCACCTTTCACCAACTTCATGGCATAACTGGAAGAGAAGCTGGTAGGTCCATAAACAAACTCTTTCAATTCTTCATGCAAAGCGACAATCTTATTCTTATTAGTTGCAAAATTAAGAGTGGTACTCCACATGAAATCTTTCGTCAACACTGGTGTTGCATCCAATGCTATTTCCCAGCCACGGTTCAGAATATTACCAGCATTGACATACCGATAAGCATACTTATCACCCGCCAATGTAGGTAATTTAAAGAATTGGTTACGAGTATTCGTTTTATAAAAAGTAAGATTAAAACCAATGCGACTATTCAAAAAACGCGCCTCAGCACCAGCCTCCCACGAATAATTCATTTCCGGTTCCATCTCTTTAAAAGGAGCTGCATCATTTGCCAAATACTCACCACCGGCAGTTATATGAGACAGAGGATATGTCATGAATGGAGGAATATCATTGCCTACCATACTATAAGCTCCACGTACCTTAGCGTATGACACCCATTCCGGCAATGTAAACAAGCGACTCAAGATCAGCGATGTTCCGATAGAAGGATAAAGATATCCCCGTTTCTCATGTTTGGTATGTGAAAGAGTGGATGCCCAGTCATTACGGGCAGTCAAATCAATATAAGCGCTTTCTTTGTATCCCACCTGGACAGTGGCAAACAAGGATTGTAGCTGGCGACGGGCATCTATCTTCTGATCAAGGGCAGCCGAACCATTCATTATGATATTTGCCAGATTGAAAACATTGGCATAATATAATGAAGCAGTCTTAGAGTCATAACGAGTAGAATTGGTGGTTTTGTCATTGAGACTCGTACCCAGCGCGCCGTTCACAGAGAAGTCACCCCATTGCTTCTTCATCATAAGCATCAGATCACCATAAAACTGGATATCCTGATAGTCCATTTCTATGTAACGTCCGTTCGTACCTGCTAAAGCCGGAGCTGTGGAAGCATAGAATTTCTGACGAAGCTTGTCATTAATACAATCAACATTACCACGAGTCTGTACTGTCAACCAATCATTTACTTTGAAACTTGCCGATAAGGATACTATAGCATGCAAGCGTACTTCTTTACTTTGTATACGATTCACAATCCAATAAGGATTTTGTTCAAAGTCATCATAAGAAGTATGCCAGTTTTGTATATTCAAATTTCTACTCTCATCATATACTTCGAAATTATCCTTGTAATAGGTCAGATCCTCTCCACGAGGAAAGCGATAAAGACCGACTAACGGATTCATATAAAATCCGCCCACCGTCGGTTTATTCTTAGTAACTTGCCGCATCAGGTTTACACTACCATCTAACCTCAGACGATCGTTAAACAAAGTAGAAGTTTCTCTGAAAGTAAGATTATGTTTCGACAAACGGTTTTTATCAATAATTCCTTTACCGGTAGTATTGGCATACGAGAAGTAGTTTTGCAATTTTTCGTTACCATGACTCAAGGATACAGAAGTAATAGAAGCCATTCCCGTAGAAAAGAAATCTTTCAGATTATCATTTTTTGGCAAATTTTGTCGCTCACCCCAACTATCTATAATTTCACTGACTCCATAACGGTTTTGCATCTCAGGCAAAGAAACAGCTTTATCAAACATAAGACTGGTAGAGAATGAAATACTACGCTGTCCCTGTGATTTACCTTTCTTGGTTGTAATCAAAATCACACCATTACCTGCCTGGCTTCCATAGAGTGCAGCAGCAGGAGCGCCCTTCAGGATACTTATACTTTCAATATCTTCTGAATTTAAATTTGAAATGCCATCACCACCATCGCGATTTCCTGCATTAGCTGTCCCTCCTATGGCACTGAAAGCTTGTTCCGAACTTGAATTCAGCATAGGAACACCGTCAATTACATAAAGAGGTTGATTTTCACCAGCCACCGAACGGATTCCACGAATACTTACCTTCGCAGAAGCCCCCAAACCTGATGAGACCTGATTTATTTGTACACCCGCAGCTTTACCTGTCAACGATGTTATCAAATTCGGCATTTTAACCCTCGTCAGTTCTTCATTCTTTATCTGACTCATGGCATAAGAAAGAGAGTGTTCTTTCTTCTCAATACCCAATGCAGTCACAACTATTTTATCCAGTTCCACAGCATCCTCTACCATTGTTATATTCAGGAAAGTCTTTCCACCCACACTTATCTCCTGCGTTTTATATCCCATAAAAGAAAATCGCAACATAGCATTGTCTGCAACAGTCAATTTAAACTTCCCCTCCATATCAGTAACCGTACCGTTTGAAGTACCTATTTCTAACACTGTAGCACCCGCCAAGGGCACACCATCCTCACCTACAACGCATCCTGTAAGAGTTTTCTGTGCCAAGATTACCATCAAACGACTGTCTATGTCGTTTGCAACAAAAGCATAGCAAGAACTACTGCGTAAAAAAAAATAACTAAAAAACAAAAAACAGATATAACTATAGATAGTAAATTTCATAATTTGCAATAAAGAAATAACAATCTGCAAATGTAACCAATTTCTTTTTCAATTAAAACCTGTTATATAACATATAAGTAATATCTATCAGTGAAAAAAGAACAATAATATTTGTTTTTCGAGGATTTGTATGTATATTAGGGGCATGGATACTAATGCGGACATATTTAAAATAGAAACAAACCATGTGGTCCCCTCACGTGGCAAAGTGTTGATATCTGAGCCTTTTCTCTATGATGAGATGTTTGGACGTTCCGTTATTTTGTTGGTAGACCACTCTACAGATGGTACAATGGGGTTGGTACTCAATAAACCACTTCCTTTAAGCCTAAATGATGTATTGAAAGAATTTAAGGATATAAGCAATATACCGATCTATAAAGGTGGCCCATTAAGCACCGACACATTGTTTTATCTTCACACTCTGAAAGATGTGGAAGATTCGTTGCAAATAGGAAAAGGAGTTTATCTGAATGGAGACTTCGATGCCATTCGCCGTTATATTTTGCAAGGTAATGATATCGACGGAAAGATACGTTTCTTCCTGGGCTATTCCGGTTGGGAACATGATCAATTATGCCAGGAAATAGAAGAAAATACCTGGCTGATAGGATCAACAAGCATCGCCTCCCTTATGAATGAAAAAGGAAGTGCAGAATTATGGAAAAACGTATTGGGACAGCTGGGAGGCAAGTATGAAATATGGTCACGCTTTCCACAAATTCCTACACTAAATTAATCATGCCGGATACGCTGCAATAATGCAACATCTTTGAAACATCCCTCGATACATAGCCAGTCTTTTAATAATCCGCAAGAAACAAAGCCACATGAAGTAAACAGGCGCATACTTGCTTCATTATCTGTAGCGATGTGAACGAATAGTTGTCGCATACGCAGAAAATCAAAAGCATATTCGCAAAGCAATGTTAATGCATCCTTTGCATAGCCTGCTCCGCGAAACTCTTTCCTGATCACGATACCCACTTCTCCACGCGCGTGCATAGGAGAAAAGTCTGTTATATCAACCGTGCCAATTGTCAGACCGTCTTCAAGACGCACAATCATCATACGCAGTTGTTTATCAGCAAACATATCACATTGTGAGTTCTCCATGTATTGCTTCATAACATAGCGCGAATAGGGTACTGTAAAGTTGCTGATATCCCACTGTTGAGGATCATTTTCCATCTCACAAATAAGTTCCAGATCTTCTGGCTCCATAGCACGAAGACGAATACGGTCATTTATAAAATAGGTATGTTTCATTCAGATGTAACATTTATCAGGAGTCACCAATACGCGACTCTCCGGGTTATAAATACCAAGGCTCAATCCCATTTTGTGATGATGGGACAGCAAGCGAATAATAGCTGAAAAAGAAAAGGCACGGCAATCATATACTACATGCGTGAAACCTTTCAGTGAAATAAATGAACTTCCATGACCATCTACAGCAGACATTTCGTTGGATACAACAAAGTGATGCTTTCCACCTAATCCGTTACGCTTTAAAAGTACGCGCAAGCTATGAATGGTTGCTTCTTCGCCAAATATGAGAAAACGAGGAAAACGTTGTCCTTTCTGGAAAGAGATTTTTGTCTCTTTTACCGGAAAACGAAACAAACGCTGCACAAAAAGTACAAACAAGCGAACATACATCTGTAGATGAATACCCGCACGCACCAGCCAACATCCTATAACACCATAACGTTCGCCATGTTTACAAAAGAAAATATCCATTGCCTTACAAAATACACGCACATGACGGTAAGTGTCCTTCGATGTACTTTCTCCCTTATAATGCAATATCGGACAGGGCAAATAATAATTTTTATATCCTGCTTCTTCTATCCGGCAAGACAGGTCAATATCCTCACCATACATGAAGAAATCTTCATCCAGTAATCCGGTCTTATCTAATGCTGAACGACGAAGCAACATAAATGCACCCGCCAGTACTTCCACCTGATGAACGCCATTCATATCCAAAGCAGTACAATAATAACCACCCAAACTTTTAGAGTGTGGAAACAATCGTCCCAAACCGGACAATTTACCAAAAGTTGCCGCCAAAGTAGGATATCCACGTTTAGATTCCCTCAAAAAGCGTCCGTCATGCGTTATCATTTTCACACCGGCAGCCCCGGCTTCAGGATGAGCATCCATAAAAGGTATTGCCTCTTCCAATGTCTGTTCCGACAATACAGTGTCAGGATTCAGCAGTAGCACATACTCCCCTTTCGACTCACGAATTACTTGGTTATTGGCACGGGCAAAGCCCAGATTTTCTTTATTATAGATATAGGTGATATTCGGAAAACGCTCAGTGATATATGCTTCAGAATCGTCCATAGAGGCATTATCCACTACCAGAATCTCGGCTGAAAGATTGTCAATAGCCCTGTATAAGGAACAAAGACACTGTTCCAGGTAATACTTAACATTATAATTGACTATGACAACGGAGAGTTTCATGCTTCCTCTTCTTTATTAATATGCAATTCCTTACGCAAGCGTCCCTCACCGGGCAAACAAAACAATGAAGCCGTTAGAGCAATAAAAGCACAAAGAATTCCTTTATTACTCAACATGAGATAATAAACAGCAAAACCCGCCAACACCGGTAACATTAAAAGTATAATGCGAATTTTACTCCAGAAAGAATACAAATGTAAGGCTTCGGGCAAACTAACCTTGTCGATCTTGCGCGTAAGCACCCATGCAAATAATTTTAAGGACACAGGCACACATGTAGCTGCCAGCAAAATAACCAAAGTTTCAGCCAAATAAGTAGCACGTACATCAGCAGCGTACATGCCTACCCATTCCCCACCAGTTTCACCTACTATTATTAACAGAACCGGCAGCAACCAAAAGCTAATAAATATAACTTTTAAACGAGCTGCCACGTGTTTTATTTGATTTTCCATGTGCTAATAACTTAATAATTAATAATTCAATTTGTTCCGGAAAAAGGAGTTCGATTCACAATACTACGTCCCAATGTCACCTCATCAGCATATTCCAGTTCATCACCAACAGAAATACCACGGGCTATGACACTCAACTTCACACCCAGTTTCTCCAATTTACGGTAAATATAAAAATTGGTTGTATCACCCTCCATTGTGGTACTAAGTGCCAGGATAACTTCTTTTATTCCACCTGCAGATACACGCTGCACAAGGCTTTCTATTTGTAAATCGCCTGGTCCCACCCCATCCATTGGTGAAATGACGCCACCCAACACATGGTAAAGTCCACGAAATTGCTGTGTAGCCTCCACTGCCATGACATCACGGATATTTTCCACAACGCACACAGTAGAATCATCTCGCTGTGGATTAGCACAGATACGGCAAGTCTCGGTATCCGATATATTGTGGCAGACTTTACAATATTTCACTTCGTGCTTCAGCGTAACAATGGCATTGCCAAAAGCCTCCACTACCGCCGTATCCTGTCTCAAAAGATGCAACACCAAGCGCATAGCCGTCTTTCGTCCCACTCCGGGCAGTTTGGCAAATTCACTCACTGCCTTCTCCAATAATATCGAGGAAAATTGTCCATTCATACTTAAAAATCAACTATTGGCGACAAAGATAATGCAAATTGAGTACAGAACTTTCATGCAAGCATGAAAAAGTTATGCCAAAATGCAGCTTATCTTCTCAAAAGATTATCAGAATTCCGTATTCTGAACACGGAATTTTGAAATAAGTGCTACCTTTGCACACGTAAAAAAAGAGAAACAGCCTGTAAGGAGTGTAAACATTTACGTACCACCGCTCATAAGTAGCTCCTGGTG
>USSR01000222.1 GCA_900557355.1 uncultured Bacteroides sp. | reverse complement strand
TAGTGCGGAAGCCCGTCAGTATCAGTTTGCGATGGTAGCCATCAATCCTGCGGAAATAGAAACTTGTGTGAAGTTGCTTGAAGGATCGGGAGTGCGTGTAGGAGCCGCTATCGGTTTTCCATTGGGACAGAACACAGTAGAGTGCAAAGCATTTGAAACCCGTGATGCCATTGCTAAAGGTGCTACTGAAATAGATACAGTCATTAATGTTCGTGCTTTACAGAAAGGACAGACTGAAATCGTAAAGAAAGAAATTGAAGACATGGTTTCTATCTGCAAACCTGCCGGTGTGATCTGTAAGGTCATTCTTGAAACTTGCTATCTGACGGATGAAGAGAAAGAAACCGTATGTCGTATAGCTAAAGAAGCCGGAGTGGATTTTGTGAAAACCTCTACCGGATTCGGTACGGCAGGAGCAACAGTGCATGATGTAGCATTGATGCGTCGTGTGGTAGGACCTACTATCGGAGTGAAAGCAGCAGGTGGTATTCGTGATCTGGATTCTGCGTTGGCATTGATTCAGGCGGGCGCTACCCGTATTGGTACATCAAGCGGTATTCAGATTGTAGAATCCTATAAGGAGCTGAAGAAAGGTTTGTAATCGTTCTTTTTTCAGGAAGGTAAATTTAAGGTAAATAAGAAGATAAAATGATAAGATCGAAATTAATGAAGCTGTTGAAGTGTGGGATGGCATGCTGTGTGTTCCTCTCCATCGTAGCATGGCAGACGAAAGACACTTCCCTTCAGCCTACCGACGCGAAAGGTTTTATCGTCGAGATTCAGAAGAAATATGTGGAAGTTCAGGCGATAAAAAAGAAAGGTAATCAGGAAGAGATAGAAAACAAGATCAAAGCCGTGCACCGGAGATTGACACGTACTTATCCGGTCTATTACGATTGGTGGTTGCAGGATGGCACAACGGGTGATGTAGACTGGTTTAGTAAGAGTTTTAATCAGGAACTTTCCGTGCGTTTGCAGAAACTGAACATCAACACTTCCGTGACTAATACTCCGGAAAGTATCGAAACGGCTTTCCAGTCTTATCTGAAAGCGTGTGAACAAAGACGTATCAAGCGTTTGACAGCCTTCACAACCGATAAACCGGAGATTGTTTTTACAAAGTACAGAACGTTGCGTCCTTCTTTCTTTGCTTATACCGAAGGTGTTTCGGATGCCCGTGCCGAATGTAATTACATTGCGGGCGGCGCGTTGGCGAAGCTGAAGATGAATGGTATCTGGGCGGAGGTAGAAACGCTGTTGACAGATGAAGAAGGAGTGGTTCGTGATCCGAACCTCCACTTCGACGGTCAACACTTGCTTTTCTCCTGGAAGAAGTCCCGTAAGGAGGATGACTTTCATCTGTATGAAATGGATTTGAAGACACGTGAAATCAAACAGTTGACTTTTGGAAAAGGACATGCCGATATTGAAGGTATTTACTTGCCGGATGATAATATCCTTTTCAATTCTACCCGTTGTGGAAGCACGGTAGACTGTTGGTTTACGGAAGTCAGCAATATGTATCTCTGCGATAGGGAAGGACGTTATATGCGTCAGGTCGGTTTCGATCAGGTGCACACTGTTACCCCGACTCTGTTGGATGACGGTCGTGTGGTTTATACTCGTTGGGATTACAATGACCGCGGACAGGTATGGGCGCAACCTCTTTTCCAGATGAATCCCGATGGAACAGGGCAGGCAGAATATTACGGAATGAACAGCTGGTTCCCGACAACGGTGGCACAGATCCGCCAAATCCCCGGCACTCGTAAGTTGATGGGAGTTTTTATGGGGCATCATACTCCTCAACATGGCAAATTGGGTATTATAGATCCCGAAGCCGGACGTGATGAGAATGAAGGTGTCATGTTCGTAGCTCCGGTTCACAAGCCGGAACCGGAACGTATTGACGGCTACGGGAAGTTTACTGATCAGTTTCAGCACCCTTTCCCGTTGAGTGAGACGGAATTTTTAATTTCCTATACTCCGTTGGGCTATTACGTCGGACATCCGATGGAATTTGGCGTTTACTGGATGAATGCGGATGGAGAACGTGAGTTATTGGTTTCCGATACGCGTATATCCTGCAATCAACCTGTATTGGTTGCTCCTCGCAAACGTCCGTTCCGCCGTTCGTCTTCGGTAGATTATACAAAGAATGAGGGTGTATATTACATGCAGAATATCTACGAAGGTAACGGATTGAAAGGAGTGAAGCCGGGTACAATCAAACAGTTGCGTGTGGTAGAAATCCAGTTCCGTGCAGCGGGTGTAGGCGAAGTGAATGGTAATGATAAAGGGGGAGGAGCTATCATGAGCTCTCCTGTAGGAGTAGGTAATGCAGCTTGGGACGTGAAGAGAGTGTTGGGGGTGACGGAAGTACAGCCCGATGGTTCTGCTTTCTTTAAAGTGCCTGCACGCAAACCTCTATATTTTCAGGCATTGGATGAAAACGGACGTGTCGTGCAGACGATGCGTAGCTGGTCTACTTTGCAACCGAACGAGGTGCAGAGTTGCGTAGGATGCCACGAGCATAAGAATACGGTTCCCGTAGCAGGGCATCCGGTATCTATGGCCATGAACAAAGGTATCAAGGCATTGGCTCCGGAAGATGAGATGGGTGAACGCAATTTCAGTTACCTGAAAGAAATCCAGCCTATCTGGGACAGACATTGTATCTCTTGTCACGATGGAGTGAAGCAGCCAATGAGCTTGAAAGGTGAATTGAAAGTAATGGATAAACCAAGCAAAAGAAAATATACGGATTCGTATTTGAGTTTGACCCATGCTACCCAGAATAAAGACGGAGGAGCATGGCGAGGTAATGCACACCATCCGGAAGTAAACTGGATCAGTGCTTTGTCCGAACCTACATTGCTGCCCCCTTATTTTGCAGGTTCTAACACGAGTAATCTGATTAAACGTCTGGAAAGCGGACATGGAGGTACTAAGTTGACTCCGCAGGAAATACGAAAAGTGGCTCTTTGGATTGATTTGCTTGTACCTTTTATCGGAGACTACCGCGAAGCGAACAACTGGTCGCAAAAGGATCTCGACTTCTACAACTATTATGATAAGAAGCGGGAAGCAGCCCGTGCGGAAGATCAGGAGAATATTCGTCAATACATTCAATCCCTTCAAACTAAACAAGAGAAAAAATGAAAAAGAAGATATTGATACCTGTTGGTATGGCTGCTCTGTTTCTTTGTGCGTCTTGGCAAGCAGCGGAAACGACGGTTTCGCCGGACCGTTTGTTTTTGGCAGACAACGGGAAATCCTTGTTTGTAACAAACAGGGCAGGTTGTGACCTCATCAAGATGTCGTCCGACGGACAGAAAATGGAAAAGAAAGTCTCTTTCTCGTCTCCTGTCAATGCCATGACGCAGGATGCGAATGGTAAACTTTGGGTGGTATGCGACGGAAACTACGGTATGATGTACGAATTGGACGGCAAGAAACTTTCGGTGCAATTCAAAACAAAAAGCGGAGCTACTCCTTCGGACATTCTGTATAATCCGTTGTCAAACTCTCTTTGGGTGACGCAACGATTCAACAACGAACTTTGGGAGATTGACCCGGCAACCCGTAAGGTGAAAACTAAAATTGCTGTCGGCCGTGAACCTGTGTCGATGGCTGCCTTTGCGAGTGATTCCTGCCTGTTGATTGCTAATAATCTGCCGGAAATGCCTTCTACAGCTTATCCGATTGCTGTACAGCTCGATATGGTCGATGTACTTTCGAAAAAGGTTTCGGGACGTATCATGTTGCCGAACGGCTCTACGGATGTGAAGTCGGTAGCAGTGGACAAAAATCATACTTTTGCGTATGTCACTCATTTAATCTCCCGTTATCAGTTGCCTACCAATCAGTTGGATAGAGGATGGATGGCTACCAATACATTGTCTATCATTGATTTGAAAGCAAAGAAGTGGCTGACTTCCGTTATTCTGGATACTCCGCAGAAAGGAGCGGCCAATCCGTGGTCGGTCATTGTTACTCCGGATGATAAACAAATCATTGTAGCGGCTGCCGGCAGTCAGGAATTGGTGCGCATCGATCGTATTGCTTTGCACGAACGTCTTGCCAAGGCGAAACAGGGAGAAATGGTTACTCCTTCTATGAAAGCATGGGGTAATATACCCAATGACGCGGGATTCTTGTATGGCATCCGTGATTTCATTCCTACACAGGGAAAAGGTCCGCGTTCGGTGGTTGCCACGGGAGGTAAAATTTATACAGCCAATTATTATACATCGGAACTGGTGTCTATGGATTTGAACGGCAAGAACGTGCAGAAGCAGGTTTTGGGTGCTCCGTTGGCTTTCACTAAAGTAGGTAAAGGCGATATGTATTTCCATGATGCGACCATTTGTTTCCAAAATTGGCAAAGTTGTGCAACCTGCCATCCGAATGATGCACGCATGGACGGGCTTAACTGGGATTTGCTGAATGATGGCATGGGTAATCCGAAGAATACGAAAACTCTCTTGCTTTCGCATCAGACTCCGCCTGTTATGGCGACCGGTATTCGTAAGAATGCCGAAGTTGCGGTACGTTCGGGAGTGAAATATATTCTGTTTATGGAAGGAGAAGATGAAATCTATGAATCTATCGACGAATATCTGAAGTCTCTGAAACCTCTGCCCAGTCCTTATCTTCAGAATGGCAAACTTTCTGCGAAAGCGAAAAGGGGAAAGAAGATTTTTGAGGAAAACTGTGCAAGTTGTCACTCCGGACAATATTATACCGACCTGAAACAGTATAAGGTAGATTGGACTACCGGACCCGATAAAGGTTTGTCGATGGACGTTCCGGCTTTGAATGAGTGCTGGCGTACAGCTCCTTATTTGTATGACGGTCGTAGCTATTCGATGAAAGATATGCTTAAGGTACACGGACCTCACAAACCGGTTTCCGAAAAAGAACTGGAAGAGTTGGAGGAGTACGTATTGTCTCTGTAGTGAACTTCATCCGTGCCTGAAAAATCTTTTATATAAAACTAATTTTGAATTTATATTTATGACAAGAATATATATTGCGATTCTAGCCTTTCTGTTTCCGGCATTTTTGTCTGCGCAGACAAAAACGTTTGCAGGAACGGATTATTCGCAGGGAATTGTCTTCGTGATGGAAAATAATCAAATCGTGTGGCAACACAAAGCCCCCGATTCCAATGATCTATGGGTATTGCCTAATGGCAATATCCTTTTCACCACCGGACATGGAGTACTCGAAATGACTCGTCAGAACGATACCATCTTTCATTATGAATCTAAAAGCCCGGTCTTTGCCTGCCAACGGTTGAAGAATGGAAATACGTTTGTGGGCGAATGTATCACAGGCCGTATGTTGGAAATCTCTCCTAAAGGTACGATTGTGAAAGAAGTATGCATTCTGCCGGAAGGTGTGAAAGAGAAAGGATTTGCTTTCATGCGTAATGCACGGTGTCTGGATAACGGCCATTTTCTGGTGGCGCATTATGGTCCGCAGTGTGTGACGGAGTATGATATGAACGGAAAAGTGGTGTGGAACCTGGATGTTCCTGGCGGACCACATTCATTGACTCGTCTGCCTAACGGACATACACTGATTGCCGTAGCGGATAAAGATCAGAATCCGCGACTAATCGAAGTAACGGCAGAAGGAAAGACAGTTTGGGAATTATCGAATGCGGATATTCCTGGCAAACCGTTGAAGTTTTTGGGAGGTTTTCAGTATTTCTCCGACGGACGTTTCCTGATTACAAACTGGACGGGACATGTAAATCCGAAAGAGAAAGTACACATGTTGTTGGTCGACCGGCAAAAGAAGATACTTTATTCTTTGGAAAATACTCCGGGCTTGAAAACCATGTCTTCTGTTTATAGTATGGATATTCCGGCAGGTGTTACCTCTTATCATTAATAAAATAAAGATCATAAGAAAAAACATTGAAATTTGCACTATGAAGTATCATCGAATAAAATGCAATTTGTATAAAGCGGAAGGAAACAGTTGGGAACAGATGGCGGAAGAATTACTTTCATCCGCCGTCCGGGAAGAGAGAGTGGTCCGTCTTGTACTCTTTACACGTTGTACGGATAATCAGGAATACAAGTTTCAACGTTCCTTTCTGGAACAATGGGTGGAGCGGCATTTCGTTTCTCCCCATCCGGTCGTTTCGCTTGTGGCTCAAAAACCGTTGGTGGCGAACTTGGTGATGGAGGTACATTCATTGGTAGAAGCTGTGGATGAGCCATTCACAATAGAAGAACAGTTCACTTTTTCCTTTGTCCGTTACCTGCGGATCGTGACTCCTCACTACCGGGAGATAATAGCAGGAGGACTTTGTGCGGATGATTTGAATCTTCCTGTTCGCGAACAATCGGAACAAGCATTCAGAAAGGCTGAAGAGATATTGAAAGCGGAACAGATGAACTTCGGTGACATTGTCCGTCAGTGGAATTATCTGGAACGTATCACCGATATTACACATGGCAATCAGTGTTATCAGGATTTTAATGATGTGCGCACTCTGTTTTATGCTTCTTCGGCATGGGAATCAGGCTATCCGGCAGCAACAGGGATTGGCACACAATATGGAGGCATACTGATTGATTTCAATGCTGTCAGCGGAGAAGTGGATATCGTTCCTTTGGATAATGATTGGCAACGGGCTGCTCATGTTTATTCAGATGAGGTATTGATTAGTCATCGGGCGGATACAGAGAAAGGAACTCCGAAGTTCGAAAGAGGAAAGTCTTTGTCTGACCGTCAGCAGGAAGTAATTTATATTTCCGGCACGGCTGCTATCCGTGGCGAGGAAAGCGTAACGACCGGAGATGTACTTTCGCAAACGGAAATCACTCTTGAAAATATCCAGCATTTGATCGGACTGGAGGAGGGGAGGGAGAATCTGCCAGAACATTCCGGTAAGTTAGGACTTCTTCGTGTATATCTGAAGAATGAGAAAGATGCGCCGGCTGTGAAAGCAGACCTGGATAGACTTTGTCCGGATCTTCCTATTGCTTATCTTTATGCGGATGTATGCAGAGAGGAATTGTTGATAGAAATTGAAGGGATTGCTTATTTGTAAAAGCATTGTTTATTATAAAAGAAAAACAGATGAAACTGATTCGACTGATAGCTTCACCGGTATTGATGTACATCTTAGCGGGACTTTATGCCTTGATATTGGCAGTAGCCACTTTTGTGGAAAACTCTTATGGCCCTGCCATTGCCCGCGAGTATTTTTATTATGCTCCCTGGTTTATACTGTTGCAGTTATTGCAGGCAGTTAATCTATCGGCTATGTTCCTTCAGGGAAGCTATTTCAAGAGAATCAGTAAAGGCAGTCTGATTTTTCATGGAGCTTTTCTTTTTATTTGGTTGGGGGCTGCTGTCACTCACTATGTCGGAGTGACGGGTATCATGCATATCCGTGAGGGGGAAACGGCAAACAGCATGATGAAAGATGAGGGAGCAGGGATGGAAAAGACTTCCCTGCCTTTCTCTGTCACGCTGAATGATTTTAGGTTGGAGCGTTATCCGGGTTCTCATAGTCCGATGTCTTATGAAAGTGACTTGGTGATTAAGAGAGAGAATGAATCTCCTTTGCAGGCAACCATTCGAATGAATAAAGTGATTGATGTGGATGGTTATCGTCTGTTTCAGTCTTCGTTCGATCCCGATGAACAGGGTACTGTGTTGTCTGTGAGCTACGATCGTCCCGGTATGCAACTTACGTATACCGGATATTTCCTGTTGTTTGTTGGTTTTGTATTTACGCTGTTCAGTAAGAAATCCCGTTTCGGACGATTACGTAAAGAGTTGGGAGAAATGAAAAATAATGCCCCTTTCTGTCTGTTGTTCTTCCTGATTTTATCCGGAATATCAAGTATGCAGGTATTGAGTGCACAACAAAAATCTGTTTCTTTGCAGCAATCACCCATAGCAGTGCAACACCCTCTTGTGGTTTCTCAACTACCTTGTGTTTCTTCTTTACATGCCGAAAAATTCGGTAGTCTGGTAGTGCTTAATCCAAACGGACGTCTCGAACCCGTCAACAGTTATACATCTGCCATCTTACGCAAATTGTATGGAGCCGATCAACTAAACGGTATGGATTCGGATCAATTCTTTCTGAATCTGCTTTCTTTTCCCGATGAATGGGGAGCCTTTCCTTTTATCAAAGTCGATAATAAAGAGCTCCTTCAACGCTTCGGCAGGGATGGCAATTACATTGCCTGGCAAGATGTGTTTGATGCAGACGGCAACTATATCCTGACGAATGAAATGAACACGATTTACGCCAAACCGGCTTCGGAACGAAAACGGCTGGATTCGGATTTATTGAAACTGGATGAATCGGTAAATATCGTCTATCGTATCATGCAACACCAGTTGTTGCCGCTTTTCCCGGATGGGAATGATTCGCAGGGAAAATGGTATTCACCGGGTGATGATTTAAGTGCTTTTCACGGGAAAGACTCTTTGTTTGTAACCAAAATCATGGATTGGTATATCTATGAGTTAGGAAACGGAGTTCGTTCCAACAACTGGAAGGAAGCTGATAAAATCATCGAAATGATGAATATCTTCCAACAGGCAAAGGCTAAAGTTCCCACTATTGACAATCAGAAAGTGAAAGCCGAACTTCTCTATAATCAGCTGAATCTATTTTTCTGGTGTCGTCTGGCTTACCTGATTTTGGGCGGCATCCTACTTTTCATTGCTTGCGGAGAGATTATTGCGGACTTCAAATGGGGGAGAAAACTAAGTGGTATTCTGATCGCTCTTCTGGCAATCGCCTTCCTTACGCATACGGCAGGTGTCTTGCTACGTTGGTATATTTGCGGGCACGCGCCTTGGGCGAATGCTTACGAGTCAATGATATGTACCTCTTGGTTGCTGGTAGGCAGCGGACTTCTGTTTGCCCGCCGATTCCGTATTCTTCCCGCATTAGCGGGACTATTAGGTGGAATCATGCTTTTTGTAGCAGGACTGAACCACCTGAATCCGGAAATCACTCCTTTGGTTCCGGTACTCCAGTCTTATTGGCTAATGTCTCATGTCGCTATTATCATGATCGGTTATGTATTCTTTGCGCTTTGCGCACTGACAGGACTATTTAACCTTGTATTGATGAATTTGCTTTCCGCCACCAATCGGTTGAAACTCCAGTTCCGCATCCGTGAACTGACATTACTGAATGAAATGTCAATGATCCTCGGCCTGTTCTTTATGACCGCAGGTACATTTCTAGGGGCCATCTGGGCCAACGTCTCCTGGGGTAGATATTGGGGCTGGGACCCCAAAGAAACTTGGGCATTGATTTCAATCGTTGTTTATGCATTGGTGCTTCACATCCGTTTCATTCCTCTTCTGAAAGGAAAGACCGACTGGTGTTTTAATCTGCTTTCGGTTGTAGCCATTCTTTCCGTTATCATGACTTGGTTCGGAGTGAATTACTATTTAAGCGGTCTACATTCTTATGGAAAAACCGAAGGAGGAGATTTCTTATTGTGGATATGGGGACTGGGAGTTTGTCTTGTGTTTGTGTTGGCATTGTTTGCGCGTAAACGGTTGAAGAAAATCTCTGTTACATTTTAGTTTTTCTTTTGAGTATTATACGCCCCCCCCCCCTCCCACCCCTGCCAGTCTCATCCCTGTGTAGGTAT